>NZ_MLYQ01000032.1:0-39510 GCF_001866725.1 Bacillus sp. MUM 13 | reverse complement strand
CACCTTCCCGCTAATCCCACACTGTCGCACCTTACACTCCAATCAACCCGGTTTAACAACAGGATTGCTTCATAGAACAATTAAAAAACAGCAATCTTTAAGAAAAGAGCCTTTTAAAAGCGAGACAGCCAGTTACCTCCTTCCCGCTTTCCTGATCAGCATGAATAAGCCAGTCAATACTGTTATAATAGGCACATTTATTTTACATATACCACCTTTGCATACTATAATTTTTAATAGAAAATAATAGTAGGTGGAGAAAAAATGAATTTCAAAAAAGGCAATAAAGATTATCTCCTTTTCCTTGCTTGGATCTCAGCAATTATTGCCATGTTTGGCAGTTTATATTTTTCTGAAATAAAACACTTTGAGCCTTGCAAGCTATGCTGGTATCAAAGAATCCTCATGTATCCTTTAACAGTGCTTTTAGGTGCGGCCGTCGTTAAAAAAGATTACCCTATCGTTTTTTATACGATGATGCTATCAGGAATAGGCATGTTCTTGTCAGCTTATCATTTTTCTATTCAAAAGATTCCTTTTTTCACGGAACACGTTGCATCCTGCGGCAGAGTTTCCTGCACAAGTGATTACATCAATTGGTTCGGCTTCGTAACCATCCCGCTGCTCGCCTTGATAGGCTTTGTAATCATCTTCACTAGCAGTGCTGCGGTATGGAAGCTCAACAGGGAGGCTGCTTCATGAAGAAATTTGCCATATTTCTACTGGTTGTCCTGGCTTTGTTTATCACAATCAGCCTTATCAGTTCCATGCAAAGAAATGAGAGGTCTGAAGGCAATCCCTATGGCAAAAAAAGTTTAAAACCTGCAACAATAGGCCAATTAAAAGACCCAAATTACCAGAATCTGATTTTGCCTGATGAATTAAGCAAAAAATTAAAAGATCACGAAAATACGGTGGTTTATTTCTATAGCCCAGACTGTAAGGAATGTATCAAAACTACACCGGTTGTTGCGCCCTTGGCAGAAAAAATGGGAATCGACCTTGTTCAATACAACCTGCTGGAGTTTCAAAGCGGCAGGGAAAAATATCATATTAAATCAGCACCAGCCGTTATTTATTTTAAAAACGGGGTTGAGCAAGACCGAATTACCGGGTATAACGGGGAAAAAGCGTATATGGAATGGTTCCAAAAAAATAAAATAGAATAGAGCGCATCCAGCATAAAGAGGCTGACTCAAGGAGTCAGCCTCTTTACAGCGCTTGTAAATTCAGTAAATAGTCTTTAAAATAGGGCTTTGTTAAAGTAAATGGCTGATTGATGAAGCGAACGCCGCCCCCTGCTTAAATCAGCATTGAGCTTTAGTGAAGCCTTAAATTAAGTACTGGTTGGCAGGCTCAAAATTCATCATTAATGCGGTTTCATTTTCCTTACATTTCAATGATGCAAAGTTATCTAAGAAAAACGGAAAGAAAATGCCGGAACCATTTAATAAAGATATATTGCGCATAAATAAAGCCGCAGACTGTTTATCTAGCGGAAAAGGGCTCAGCTTTTCTTTTTTTTCCAGAATAAATTGAATTACCTGAAGGCAGGTCATCACTTGATAAGCTTCTTTTAACGTTCCGCAATAAGTAAAGCAATTTTTTTCAACCTGAAGAACTCCAATTTCTTGAAAATGGAGGATTTCATCAAAATGAAAATACTTGGGGAAAATCGAGCTGTAAAAGTAAGAGACCAATCTTCCAATTTCCTGTTCTTGCTCAGAGGTTGAAGAATAAACAATCTTCACAAAAAAACCACCTTTTACGTCGTATAGACCTATGTTATTCATCGGTTTAAACTTCTATCTTTACAATAGAATATCATATTGTGATTAAAAAGACGGTGGTAATTATACCCACATCAGAAATTTAAATAGGTCAAATGAAGTAGTTTTTTACCGAATTAAGACAATAATTATGTCATATATTGTCGAATTTTTGATGATAATGTCGAATTTAGGAGGATTATCAATGAATATTACCAGAAAAAGGAACAATCTCATAATAACAATTCCGGGTAAATGGAATAATTTAACGGTAGATGATTTTTTTCGCACGGCCCTTCAGGCTCCCAAAAAGTTAATACATCAATGGAGAATGAGCAAAAACGTGACCTTAAATGATGTCCCTGTTAATTGGTCCTCAATACTTAAGGAAGGCGATGAAATAAGCATTCCCGTTTTTGATGAAGAGATAGAAAATCCAGTCGTACCAAATGATCTTGGCATTTCAATTCTTTATGAAGATGACCACCTCTTAATAGCCAATAAACCCGCAGGAATGGATACACATCCTTCAAGCCATGAAAAAAACACGTTGCTTAATGGTGTGGCTTATCATTTAAAGGCTACCGGACAGAATTGCATGATAAAGCATATTCACAGATTGGATAAAGATACTACCGGTGCTGTCATATTCGCAAAAAACCGCTTAGCGGGAAGCATTCTTGACAGGATGCTTGAAGAAAGGGAAATATCGAGAACATATCTTGCAATAGCAGAGGGCTTAATAGAAGGAGAAACGGGAACAATCCGGAAGAATATTGGCCGGGATCGGCATCATCCGACAAGGAGAAGGGTTTCTCCATCGGGACAAGCTGCCGTTACCCATTATAAAGTGGAAAAAAGATGGCCAGATAAAAAAATGACATTAATCAGCTGCACACTTGAAAGCGGACGGACACACCAGATCCGTGTCCATTTAAGCTCAATAAACCACCCTTTAGCAGGAGACGTATTATATGGAGGAAAGAGAATTTTCCCCCGCCAGGCACTTCATGCCCGAAAAGTAACTTTCATACACCCTTTGACGGAACAGGCTGTAGATTGTGTTGCGCCCTTCCTGGATGTGCCTCCTATTTTCTAACCATGTTCTTTAGATTTTTAATAGCCAAAAATAAAAAACCTTCCCATTTTAGGGAAGGCTTTTTTTGTTAAGACGCTCTTCTTGTTCCTCTTAAGATCATGCTTAGGATGAAAACAAATACAATGGCGCCGATTAAAGCTGGAATAATGGCAAAGTTTCCGACAACAGGACCCCAGTCTCCCAAGATTAGTGAACCTAACCATGCACCAATGAAGCCTGCAATAATGTTTCCGATAATGCCAAATGGTACGTCACGTCCAACGATCATGCCTGCAAGCCAGCCTATAATTCCTCCGATGATTAATGACCATAAAAATCCCATTTTATATTCCTCCTTAAATTGATTGTTTTAATTTGTTCACATTAAATTGATTGTTTTATTTGTTTACATTGTTATGAAGCTCTTCTAGTACCTCTTAAAACCAAACTTAAGATGAATACTAATACAATTGCACCGATTAACGCTGGAATAATAGCAAAGTTTCCAACAACTGGACCCCAGTCTCCCAAGATTAGTGAACCTAACCATGCACCAATGAAACCTGCGATGATGTTTCCGATAATGCCAAACGGTACGTCACGTCCAACGATCATGCCTGCAAGCCAGCCTATAATTCCTCCGATGATTAATGACCATAAAAATCCCATTTTGTTTCCTCCTTGAAATTATTTTAGTTTCTTTAATTCAATGTATAGTGTTCAAGAAGCTGGAGAGATATTATCTCTTTTGCCCCTGCTCTTACGGCTTACTAAGAAATTGAGTCTTTAGTCTTTAAATTTTTAATAAGTTATAATGCCATTGTCTGGAAAAATGAAATCAAGTATTTTTTTAATGCTGCAACCATATTTTTAACCTTTTTGTTTTTTTCATTCACTCGTTTCTTCCGGTATCGATCACCTTCCTTCTTTCTTTATTTCTTAGTCTCTTTCTCCGCCGCTGTATTGGTTACTTTCCCCCTTTCTAATTAGATAAAACATTTTTTTTCGAATATAAAAATGTATATTAATTTTGAATATTCTTTTTAAAAGGGGGTATCATTAGTAAGTTGTGAATATATATTGTATTTTTATACATTATACCGTATAAAAAAAGGAAAGCTGGAAAGCTTTCCTTTTTAGTTCTTATATGTAAAGGCTGTTGTTGTTAAATTGGGCTGATTGGAGCGTAAGGCACGAGACTCCTGCTTAGATTAACGGAACAGGCGAGACCCAGCAGGTGCAGCGCATCAAACCGCCCGCCCCGGGGAAGCGAGCATCCGGAGCGGAAATCATCCACTTTGTTCCACAGCAATAAGGTTTACCCAAACAGCCTATTTAAAAAATAAATTCATCAGGATTTTTACCGAAGCGTTCATTCATGTTCAGTGCGTCTATTTTATTCATCTCTTCCATACTTAACTCAAAATCAAATACTTGGGCATTTTGTTCAATCCTTGATGGTGTTACTGATTTAGGGATGACAACAATGCCGTGCTGAAGATGCCATCTGATAAGAATCTGTGCTGGAGTCTTGCCGTGTTTCTCTGCAATGTGGCTGATTGTCGGCTCTTCCAGTAAATTTCCCTGGCCGAGCGGCCCCCATGCCTCTGCTTTAATGTCATGCTTTTTACAAAACTCCCTTATTTCTTCCTGAGAGAGCCGGGGATGAAGTTCAATTTGATTAATTACAGGTGTTACTTCGCTGCTGGCCAACAGGTTTTCTAGATGGTGTATGTGAAAATTACTCACTCCGATTGCCTTGACACGTCCGTCATTGTATATCTTTTCCAACGCCTTCCATGTGTCAATATACTTGTCTTGGCCAGGCCAATGGATTAAATATAAATCCAGATATTCAAGGCCAAGCCGTTTAAGGCTGGCATCATAGGCTGCAAGAGCAGAATCATAGCCCTGGTCATCATTCCAGACCTTGGATGTAATAAATAACTCTTCACGGGGAATCCCGCTTTCTCTGATTGCCTGTCCTACACCTTCTTCGTTTCCATAGATAGCGGCAGTATCAATCGCGCGGTAACCCGCCTCAAGGGCTTTTTTCACAGATTCAACAGTCTGATCTCCATTTTCCACCTTAAAGACCCCAAAGCCAAGCTGAGGCATTTCTACTCCATTATTCAGCGTAACTGTTCCATTAATATTATTAATCATCATCAATACCCCCTTTTTTGATATGTTTTATTGTACATGGACAGGAATAATTTTACTAACCATATGCCCTGCAAACTTTCTTTTTAAGCTGCTCCACGCAAAACTGCAGGGCAAAAGCTGTCATAATCTTTGCAGATCTAGAGCAAGCTAAAAACAATAAGCAAATGGGAGATATACATATAAACTTGAAGGATGTTCGTCAGTTTTTTCAATTTTCTTTATTTAGTTTGTTAAGATTTTGTAAATTTTCGTCGAAATCACTACCACATGACTGAAAAAATTCGTTACAATAAACTCGCAAGTCATGCGCGCAATACTTTGTGTGCATATATGCTTGATAATAATGGGGGTCTTGAAATGGTATTCAAATCAAAGGACAAATTTGCAATTCTTCTTAATAGTATTTCTTCAAATATTAAGGAAAGCGCCGATTTCTTTGCTGATTTTAAACTGAACAATGTCAGTGACTTAAAAGTGTTTGCTGATAAAATGAAGGATTATGAGCATCAGGGCGATACATACGTTCACGATATTATCAAGGAGCTTAATAATGCATTCATCACACCAATCGAGCGCGAGGATATTCTCCTTTTAGCCATGAACATGGATGATGTCCTGGATGGATTAGAGCATACTGCAGCACTATTCGAAATGTACTCCATCATTAATGCTGATGAGTATATGCTGAAGTTTGTCGATGCAATCAAAAATTGTGCGTATGAAATTCATGCAGCAGTAGTTACACTTTCAACTAAAAAGCTGCAGAACATTCGCGAGCACGCAATCAAAATCAAGGATCTTGAATCTGTTTGTGACGGCATTCAGCGCCAGTCCATCAAAAACCTCTTTACTGTAGAAAAGGACCCAATCCGGATTATCCAGTTTAAAGAGATTTATGAAAACCTTGAAGAAATCGCCGATTATTGCCAGACAGTGGCCAATACACTTGAATCTATTATCATGAAAAACGCTTAAGGAGTTCTCCATACATGGATACTTTATTAGTTTTAACTATACTGATTGTTGTTTTCGCGCTTGGCTTTGACTTCATAAACGGTTTTCATGATACAGCAAATGCAATAGCAACTTCCGTTTCAACCAAAGCCTTAAAGCCAAGACATGCAATTATCATGGCTTCCATCATGAATTTTATTGGAGTCATGACATTCACAGGAGTTGCCAAAACAATCACCAGTGACATCGTGGATCCCAATAAGCTTGGCAATGGCTCAGTTGTTATTCTTGCCGCTTTAATAGCAGCGATTGCCTGGAATCTTATTACTTGGTACTACGGGATACCGAGCAGCTCTTCACATGCTTTGATCGGTTCCATTGCCGGAGCAGCAATTGCAGCTTCAGGATTTGGAATAATTAGATGGAGCGGTTTTATTAAAATTCTTGAAGCTCTAATTATCTCCCCTCTTCTGGCTTTTGGAGTCGGGTATCTTATATACAGCATTTTCAAAGTTGTATTCAAGAACAATAACCTTACAAAAACGAATAAAAAATTCCGTCTTATTCAAATATTGACGGCTGCCATTCAGTCCTATTCACATGGAACGAATGATGCACAAAAATCGATGGGAATCATCACCCTTGCTTTAATCTCTGCAGGATTGGTTAAAAGCAATGATATTCCTTTATGGGTCCAAATTTCATGTGCGGCTGCAATGGGTCTTGGCACTTCTATCGGCGGCTGGAAAATCATCAAAACAGTCGGCGGCAAAATCATGAAAATCCGCCCTGTAAATGGTGTAGCTGCTGATATTACAGGAGCTGCCATCATTTTTGGAGCAACCTTCATCCACCTGCCTGTCAGTACAACCCATGTTATCTCCTCATCTATTCTTGGTGTAGGTTCTTCACATAGAATAAAAGGAGTTAAATGGGGCACTGCAAAGCGCATGGTAATTACATGGTTCATCACGCTTCCAATTTCCGCAGCGCTGGCAGCAGCCATCTACACAATTTTAAATTTAATTTTTTAAGAAAAAAATCCATTCTGAATTGTTCAGGATGGATTTTTCTAAATGTCCCATATATTCTCCCATGGATATTTAGAGATTTTATTATGATTAATTCCCCAAAATAGATTAAAATTTTAGTAAGGGGGATTTTAAAAATGAAGAATTCCAATAAAAACAGAGATATTTTTAAAGGGCTGTTTGGTGATTTAATGGAATTCGCTGACCGTATCAGCTCGGTACTGGGGTGTCCTGTCACAATTGAAGACAATAATCACCGCCTGCTTGCCTACAGCATGCATGAAGATACGACTGATAAAGCGAGAATTTCCACAATCATTGGAAAACGCGTTCCTGAAAAAGTAATCAACAGTCTTTGGAAGGAAGGAATCATTCCAGCCCTTTTGAAAGAAGATAAGCCGATAAAGGTGCAGGCAATAACAGAAGTCGGACTTGGCAGCAGAGCTGCCGTTAGTATACGCAAGCAAAATGAAGTACTCGGATTTATATGGGCGCTTCAAGTAGACAGACCTTTTTCAGACGAAGATTTAGAATTTTTGCAGCAGGCAGCCAGAGAAGCAAAAAACCAGCTTCAGCAGCATCATTTAAAGAAGAAACAGCTCGAAGCTGGCAATCAGGAGTTTCTTTGGCGCTTACTGACTGGCCACTTTAAGGATGAAGAAGAAGTTCAGGAACATTTGTCCCATTTTCCGCTGCAGTCTCCTTATGTACTTTCTGTCATTGTGTTTGAATTTCCAGAAGAAATTACCAGAGATATTGAACGGAATATTTCTTATATGCTTTTAACAACACAGAAAACAAAGGTGTACTATTATACCATTGATCAAAACAAATTAATTCTGCTGGCAGGATCAGAAAAAAAAGAAAATTTCATCTCTTCCCTTTATGAATTTGTGCCTTACTTCATCATGGAAATGGAAAACCGTTTTGCAGTAAAAGATATTATGGGTGCAGCGGGAAATGTTTATCAGCTACTATCCCATTCTATGCATAGTTATCAGGAAGCCCTTTATACATTGAAGATGAAACATGCATTTCCAAAGGATACAGCGGACATGATTCTTTATGAGCAGCTGGGCATCTTTAGGACCTTGGACTATTTAGTCAGCGGAAAGCACAGCCAGCAGGAGCATTCTTCCCTTGCATTGTTAAAGGAATATGATGCAAAAAATGCCACTGGCCTGCTTGAAACCCTGTTAATATACTTAGAAAAAGATTGCCATCCGAATGAAGCGGCAAAGTCGCTGCATGTACATGCAAATACCCTGAATTACAGGCTGAAGCGAATTACGGAGGTAGCACATATTAACCTCCGTGATCCGCTTCAGAAAATGTCATTGTTTCTGCATCTTAAAACTGAACAATATAAAGAATTTCTTATGAAACCATAACCCTTTGCCATATTAAAATTTCAAATAAAGGAATGATGGACGAAGTGATAAGGGAATCGACGGAACAGTTAAACGAAGAACTTAGGATTATTGAAAAATGGGAAAAAGCACAAAAGGGATTATGGTTTTGGGAAAAAATCGGCAGAATCCCCTTCAAGCTTCTGGATAAATTCACGCCCGCTTTTATCCAGAAAAAACTCGGCGTCCTGCTGGATGAGCTGGGCAGCTTCGTACAGACAGGCGGCCAATATCTGACAAAAGAAAAGCATGTTCTCCATAAAATGCAAATTCAGATGCCAGATGCGGTTTTCACTTCTATTAGCGATATACAAAATGTCCCGCTGTCTGTTATGAAATCAGTCAGTGATGATCTGAATGATTCAAGCAAACAGCTGGCTGCCATACAGGGTGCGTCAACTGGGATTGGCGGCGTTTTCACACTGGCAGTCGATATCCCGATCCTGCTTGGCCTTTCTTTAAAGACTATACAAGATACAGCCATTGCCTACGGTTATAATCCTAAAGTGAAAAAAGAAAGAATCTTTATTGTAAAATGCATGCAATTTGCTACAGCAGATACAGTCGGCAAGGAAGCAATATTAAATGAGCTTTCTTCCTATTCTGATGGAAGAGAATCTCATGCCATGATGTCACAGCTTCAAGGGTGGCGTGAGGTTATATATACCTACCGCGACCAGTATGGATGGAAAAAATTACTTCAGATGGTTCCCGTTGCAGGAATGATTTTTGGTGCATTTACAAACAGGTCCATGATAGGTGATATAGGAGAAACAGCCGGTATGCTGTACCGTAAACGCAGAATTATGGAACGTCTTGCTGAAAAGCAATCACAGATTACGGATGCAGCCGGTGAATAAGCTTCCTTTTAGATGTCAGCTGTGCCCCGTTCATCTAAAAGGCTTCATGATACAAGAAGCGGCGCCTCAAAAATGCGGATCAGGTGAATGATCCGCATGGAGCTTTTAGTGACTTTGAGTAACTATACAGAAGGGCCGTTTGTGGAATTCCACAAATGACCCTTTTTTAATTTTCTGTTTTCTACAAACAAAGATTGAAGTTTTATGCTTATAATTTTTGTACAAAGGTTGAAATTTTTTCTTGGGGGTATTTAATCATGCGTATTGGGATTCCAAAAGAAATAAAAAATAATGAAAATCGTGTTGCCATTACTCCTGCTGGCGTTGTTGCTCTAGTGGAAGCTGGCCATGAAGTGTATATTGAAAAAAATGCAGGTTTAGGAAGCAGCTTTTCAAATGAAGCATATATCGCTGCTGGCGCCATCATTACAGAGGAAGCTTCAGACGTCTGGACAACAGCCCAAATGGTCCTTAAAGTTAAAGAGCCTATTGCTAGTGAATATCAATATTTCCGCAAAGATTTAATTCTTTTCACATATTTGCACCTTGCTGCAGAGCCAAGCCTGACTCAGGCATTGAAAGACAGCGGTATTTTGGCGATTGCTTATGAAACCGTTTCCGTAAATCGCACTCTGCCGCTATTGACTCCAATGAGCGAGGTTGCCGGCAGAATGGCTGCCCAAATCGGCGCCCAGTTCTTAGAAAAGCCTCAGGGCGGAAAAGGAATCCTTTTAAGCGGTGTACCTGGAGTTAAAAGAGGCAAGGTAACAATCGTCGGCGGCGGTGTTGTCGGCACGAACGCTGCTAAAGTGGCGATCGGACTTGGAGCAGATGTAACAATTATCGATTTGAGCCCAGAGCGCCTTCGCCAGCTGGATGACATTTTCGGAAACCAGATCACCACCCTGATTTCCAATCCATACAATCTGGCTCATGCTGTCGCTGAATCAGACCTTGTTATAGGTGCTGTTTTAATTCCTGGTGCCAAAGCACCTAAGCTGGTCACTGAAGAAATGGTAAAAGCCATGGCGGACGGTTCCGTCATCGTGGACGTGGCCATTGACCAAGGCGGTATTTTTGAAACAGCCGACAAAATCTCAACGCATGATAATCCTACGTACGTAAAACATGGCGTTGTTCATTATGCTGTTGCAAATATGCCAGGTGCTGTTCCTCAGACATCTACGATTGCCCTGACGAATGTAACGATCCCATACGCACTGCAAATTGCTAACAAAGGCGCAGTACAGGCAATCAAGGATAATGCAGCTCTTGCTCAGGGAGTGAATGTAGCCAATGGCGAAATCACATTCGAAGCGGTTGCAACCGGTCTTGGCCTGCAATATGTCAGTGTTGAAAAAGCTCTATTTAGCGAGAATATCAACGCGTAATAAAAGACTGCAGACAGCTCCTGTAAAAGAAGCCGTCTGCAGCTTTTTTTATTATAGAATATTTTTTAACCCTTGCATGTAAGCTGCCCAATAATAGTGATTGGGGCAGCTTTCTTCATCATAAATTTTATTGAATGTCTTCCTCGAAAATCTTTCCCGGATTCATGATGCTATTCGGATCTAATGCCTTTTTGATGCTGAGCATGACATCATAGGCATTTCCATGCTCCCTGCGCTGATATTTGATCTTGCCCATACCGACTCCATGCTCTCCCGTACAGGTCCCGCCCTTGGATAAGGCATACTCAACAATTTCTTCATTCAGTTTTTTAGCTTCCATCACTTCTTCAGGATTTTTGAGATCAATCATGAAAAGCACATGGTAGTTACCATCGCCCACATGGCCTACAATAGCTCCTTCAATGTTTGAAGAATCAATCTTCCTCCTCGTATCACTGATTGCAGGTGAAAGTTCATCCAAAGGAACACTAACATCTGTCACCATCAATTTTTTTCCTGGAAAACTATGAATAAAGGAATAGGCGAGATTATGCCTTGCCTCCCAAAGCTCATTGCGGACTTTAGAATCTGTTTCAAATTGAATGTCACGGCAGCCAAGGTCTTTCACGATTTCCCTTGCAAAAGCAACATCCTGATCCAATCCGGCACGGTTTCCATGAAACTCCAGAAATAAGGTTGGTTTTTCTTCATAAGAAGCATTCATATATTTATTAACCTGCACGATGGACTGGGCGTCCACAAGCTCGATCCTGGCAATCGGTATGCCGGCCATCATGATCCCATTGACCGCTTCCACTGCCTCGGCAACAGATGGAAACGAGGCCCTTCCTGCCGCTGTTACTTCAGGAATGCCGTATACCTTCAGGGTGAGCTCAGTAAATACACCTAGCGTCCCTTCTGATCCGACAAACAAACCGTTCAAATTCAAACCGGAAGAAGACTTGCTTGCAAGCCCCCCTGTATGTATAATCTTCCCGTCAGCAAGCACCACTTCAAGATCTCTCACCTGGTCTCTCATGATGCCATATTTAACAGATGTGGTACCGCTCGCATTAGTTGCAGCCATGCCGCCGATGGTTGCATCTGCACCTGGATCAACAGAGAAAAACAAACCATATTTTTTTAATTCCTTATTAAGCTGTGTTCTTGTTACACCAGGCTGAACCTTAACCAAAAAATCCTGTTCCCTCACTTCGAGCACTTTATTCATCAGTGACATATCTATAGATATGCCTCCGCGATAAGGGATAACATGACCTTCAAGACTTGAGCCGAGCCCGAACGGCACGGCTGGAATATGATGTTCATTTGCAAAGCTTAAAATCCTGCTGACTTCATCTGCATTTTCCGGAAAAACGACCACATCAGGCAAAGCTGGGGTATGATATGACTCATCTCTGCTATGCTGTTCCAAAATCGTTTTATTTACCGATATCCTGGATTCATCGAAAATTTCCTGCAAGCCCTTTAAATAATTTGCCATAGTTGTTCCCTCTTTTCATTGCAGTGTTTATTTTTGTATAATTATTTAGAATATTCATTCATATTTATGATAACAAATCTGCTCAACAATGTTAATTAAATTGGACTGCAGGTGTATTCCGCCAGTTAAAACTGCGAGGAGGAACTATTATGAATGCACTGTTTCGTTTTTTAGTGAATGGCCTGCTATTAATGGCCATTGCGTGGCTGCTTGATTCCATTTCAGTCGACTCCTATATCACAGCTTTGATTGCTATCTTTATCTTAGGCATCGTAAACCTTATCGTTAAACCGGTTTTGCACCTGATTTCACTTCCTATTACCATTCTTACTTTCGGTCTTTTCTCCTTTGTCATTAACGCTATTGCCTTTTATCTCACCTCCTATTTAGTCAGCGGCTTTGAAGTCACTTCCTTTTGGGGAGCCTTTATTGGCTCGTTGCTTTTAACCCTCGCCCAAAGCATTTTAGTTAAAAAAGATACATGAAGATGAACGATAAAAAACACATGCCGGATTAATATGGCATGTGTTTTTTCTTAGTCTGTTTCCTCAACTTTGCTGCTATAGAACAAGGTGGCTGATTTCCTGAGGGATGCTCACTTACCGCGGGGTGGCTATTGCAACAGCATTTTTTTCTTTAGGTATGTTTAAACTGTCATATTTTATGGTATCCTTCATAATAGCTAGCTCCTTCTGTAATGCAGCTCTGATTTGGGTATGTTTTCTACCAGTAAACATCCTAACCAAATTAACCTGCGAAATTACAAGTAAGGAGCTAGTTTCGTTCATGATAACCCTGCTGCCCCGCGGGGGGTCTCGATTGACCCGCAAATCCCGCAGGAATCTCCCGCCTTACGCTCCTCAATGAGTTCGGCTTGCGAAACACATTAATAAACACCAATCTTTAGCAAAGAGTCTTTGCTTAACAATTATTAGAATAAGATTTGCTTTTTTCGGTGCATACCTTCATAGCTTCTAAAACAGCCGACCGGAAACCATTCTCTTCAAGAGCCGCAACCGCTTGAATGGTAGAGCCTCCAGGCGTGCATACATCATCTTTCAGTGCACCGGGATGCTTATCTGTATCCAGTACCATTTTAGCTGCACCCAAAACGGCCTGTGCAGCCATTTTATACGCCTGCTTCCTTGGAATGCCGTCCCTAACGCCCCCATCCGCCAGCGCTTCGATAAACATGTACACATATGCAGGCGAAGAACCGCTGATTGCAGGAATTGAATCCATAAGGCTTTCCTCCACAAGCTCTGTTTTTCCAAAGCTGTTTAAAAGCACCTGTATATATTCAAGATCAGTTTTTGTTACTTCTCCATTTATGCACATTGCAGTCATGCCTTCACCGACAAGGGAAGGCGTGTTAGGCATAGTGCGGACTATCTTCACCTTTTTTCCAAAAAACCGCCCGGCCATATCGAGAGTGATGCCGGCAGCAATTGTAATGATAACCGCATGATCCTGGATAACTTCTTTAATTTCACCGATGATTTGTTCATGAAGTGAAGGCTGAACCGCTAGAAATAATACATCTGAACCAGCAGCTATTTCTTTATTATCAAGGGAAACACCGACCTTGAATTTCTCCTTAAGCATTAACAAGGTAGCTTCATTTGCAGTGCTCACTGTTATCCGGCCTGGATCTGCTGCTTTTGCATCAATCAGCCCTCCAAGAATGGCCTGCCCCATTTTACCGCACCCGATAAATCCGATTTTCTTATCCATAATTCCACATCCTGCTTCTGTTAGCTTTTTACACTTATTAATATAGCCAAATGTACTGGCCGTTACTACTCTATCCGAATTTCTCTGTGATGTACAGAAATTCAACAGTGTTTTTTTTATGCTAAAAAGGGAAATTTAAAAACAAAAGTACCTGAGGAGGTTTTTACATGAAAAAAAATTTTTTGCTTCATTCATTGCTTCAAGAAGATATAGTACCTTCTCCTCTTCAGCCGCAGTTCTTTCAAAAACCCACTCTGGAGCTTGCACAGGAGCTGCTTGGGTGCCTGCTTGTTAAAGAGACTCCAGATGGGACAGCTTCTGGGTTTATCGTTGAAACAGAAGCATACATGGGGCCGGGTGACCGGGCTGCGCACAGCTACAATAACCGCCGTACAAAACGAACTGAAATCATGTTCGGGGAATCTGGTTTGATCTATACTTATGTGATGCATACCCATACATTAGTCAACGTTGTTTCAGGGGGAACAGAAACTCCTGAAGCCATCCTCATACGTGCCGTGGAGCCTTTTGAAGGAATTCCCCTTATGCAGCAGCGGAGAGGATTGGAGGACGTCAGGAAGCTGACAAACGGTCCGGGCAAATTAACAAAAGCACTTGGAATCACCATGATGGATTATGGAAACAGTTTTACAGACTCTTCCCTTTACTTATCCTCCGGCATCAAACCTGAGAAGATTTCAGCAGGCCCGAGAATCGGCATTGATAATTCAGGTGAAGCAAAGGACTACCCATGGCGATTTTGGATCTCAGGCAGCATGTATCTCTCAAGATAGCAGAAAGCCTGTCCCATTCTCCCAAGCAGTCTATAATGAGTTGATAATTTCCTTCCCCTCATTTTTTGCATAATTCACCATGGCCGAAATCGGGTAGGCTTCCATTTTTGAAGAATCATAGGGCAGAAGCATGGATGTCAGCTCCTCTGCTCCTGATTCGTTAGAATTAAGCCATGCATCTTCATTTTCCCGTGTCAATATGACTGGCATGCGGTGATGTATTTCCTTCATCAAAGCGTTGGCTTCTGTCGTAATGATTGTACAGGTTTTTAATATTTCCCCTTCATGCTCCCATTCATCCCACAACCCCGCAAAAGCAAAAGGTTCTCTATTTTTTAATGTGATATGATACGGCTGCTTCCTGTCTTCTTCTTTTTTCCATTCATAAAAACCATCGGCGATGATTAAGCATCGGTTTCTTTTAAGGATATTCTTGAATGACGGCTTTACATCTATGGTTTCTGCACGCGCATTGATCATTTTATAGCCGATTTTTGGATCCTTTGCCCACCCTGGCACCAAACCCCACCTGAAATATGTTCCTTCATTTTGTACTCCACCATCCCTGGCCACGGCGAAAATATCCTGTCCCGGTGCTATGTTATAGCGCTCTTTCATTTTCAATGCTGGTGCATTATTAAGCTGGAAACGCTCCGCAATTACCTTTAGTTCTGAAAAGAGATTATACCTTCCGCACATTCCTGATTCCCTCCTGTCGATCTGATACCGTAAATATACCCCATATCTCCCTTCCATACAAAGTGCTTTATGCTGATCTCTAGCAATCCCTGTTATGATCAGACTTTGTTATACTTGCTTGCTGATTTGCGCTGCAGGCACAAGACTCGGCATTATTAAAACGCTTACTGCCCATGTTATAATTTTAAGAGAAAAATCATGATTCAGGGGTGAAAAAATGAAGTACAGAACTTTAGGCAAAACGAATTTGGACATTTCTGTTATTGGATTAGGTACCTGGCAGTTTGGCGGAGAATGGGGCGTGAATTTCACCCAGTCAGACGTAGACAGTATACTGGAGGCAGCACATAATGAGGGAATCAACTTCATCGATACTGCCGAATGCTATGGTGACCATTTATCTGAACGTTTTATCGGTGACTATCTGAGGCGCAATAAAAGGGAAGACTGGATTGTCGCCACGAAATTCGGCCATCATTTTCACGGGAACTTTGACAGGACAAGACATTGGGACGCCAGTGATGTACTGAATCAGCTTGACTCTTCATTAAAGTCGCTGAATACAGATTATATTGACCTTTACCAGGCACATTCCTGCACAGATGAAGAATTTAATAATGATACATTATGGACGATGCTGGATAAGCAAAAGCAGGCAGGCAAAATCCGCTGCCTCGGCATTTCGCTGAAGCAAAATAATGACAGCTACCAGACAGCTAAGGCAAAAGATGTCGGTGCAGGTGCTATCCAGGTTGTATACAATCGCCTGGAACGCTCTCCTGAAGAGTCCATTTTCCCCTTAAGCATTGAACAAAATTTGGGTGTTCTAGCCCGTGTTCCTTTAGCGAGCGGATATTTAAGCGGAAAATACAAGCCTGGTGCTGCATTTGAAAGCAATGATGTCCGTTCAAGGCACGATTCTGATCAAACTGCAAAACTTTTGAAAGAAGTGGAGGAAATCGCGAAAACAGAAGTTCCAGAAGGGGTATCCATGGCTTCCTGGGCACTTGCCTGGTGCCTGAAGCACTCAGCTGTGACCAGTGTAATCCCGGGATGTAAAAATCCTGAACAAGTTGCCCTGAATGCTAAAGCAGCTGATCTGGCTGCTGCAGAACATCCTCAAAATGTTTCCAGCTGATTACAGGGAGAGGACCTGATATATGTTCCTTTTTCCCAGCCTGACCCATAGCAGCAAAGTTTGCAGCCTTCTATATTTACTGCTCACTTAAGTCTACGTGCGGCATGCCATGAACATGAAAAACCCCCTGGCGCCAGCATCAGTGCTGGCGCCAGGGGGTTTTCTATACATACATTCCTGACTCTTCCTTCTTAAAGAAACTTCTCATTGCATGAAAAACATCTGCTTTTTGTTTTAGAATATAATGGCGGAATTTTTCGTTATTTATATTTTTATAGGCAGTCATCAACGTGGAATGCCTGTTGTATTGATTGACCTCACCGTACCCGAACATATTGGATACCTTCATCAGTTCATTTACAAGCTTCACACATCTTGCATTATCAGAAGTCAGATTATCTCCGTCGGAAAAATGGAAAGGATAAATGTTGAATTTATCAGGATCATATTTATAATCAATGAGTTCTAATGCTTTTCTGTACACGGAAGAGCAAATGGTTCCCCCGCTTTCGCCTTTTGTAAAAAAGTCTTCCTCCGGCACAATCTTCGCCTCAGTATGATGGGCAATGAACTCAATTTCAACGGTTTCGTATTTAGTGCGCAAAAAGCGGTTCATCCAGAAGAAAAAACTGCGTGCCATGTACTTTTCCCATAATCCCATTGAACCGGAAGTGTCCATCATAGCCAGAACAACTGCCTTGGATTCCGGCTTTTCGACTTCATTCCATGTCTTAAATTTGAAATCTTCCTTAATGATTGGATGAAACCCTGGTTCTCCGCTTAATGCATTTCTTTTAAAAGCTGTAATCATGGTCTTCTTTTTATCGATATTTCCCATTAGCCCTGTTTTCCTGATATCATTGAATTCAATATGCTCAAGTGTATGTTCATCAGGATCCTTTCGCTGAAGATTGGGAAGTTCAAGCTGGCTGAAAAGGGCCTCCTCTATTTCAAGCATGGATACTTCTGCTTCATAATAATCTTCCCCCGCCTGGTCACCTGCTCCCTGGCCTTTGCCTGGCCCCTTTTCTGCAGAGCCGTCCCGGGCTACCACATCTCCTACCTGGCTGTCTCCGCTTCCTTGGCCTACATGCTTATTTTTATCATAATTATAGCGAATTTTATATTCATCCAATGACCTTATTGGTATTTTCACAACATCCCGCCCGTTTGACATTACGATGCTTTCTTCAGAAATCAGGTCGGGTAAATTATTCTTAATTGCTTCCTGCACCTTTTCCTGATGCCTTTGCTGATCATCAAAGCCTTTACGGTGGAGGGACCAATCTTCCTGCGAAATGACAAACTGATGGTTATTCTCTTCCGTCACTGTATTCCCCTCCTTAAAAATTTTGCACATTTTGCATTTCATAGCATATGCTATGGTAGTGTGAGCTGAACGCTCTGCTACTGGATTATATGGATTGCCTTTGTCCTTGGCGTTGTAGTGTAGAGTATTACTTCATCTTATGCAGGGACAGAGAATAATTTACAAAAAATTTTGACAATATTTGTTTACCCATGTCTATAGACATGCTTTACCATATTTTTGTAAGATAAATATATGGAGCTGCAAAGGAGGATCGTTTTATGAAGCCATATGATTGCATTACTGATTTTATATTTTATGAAACAGAGATAGAAAAAGCTGATTTAATTTTAATACCGGGCAGCCGCCAGCAAAGGCTCATGGAAAAAGCGGCCTTTCTATATTCGGAAGGGTACGCACCTCTTATTCTGCCATCCGGCGGGTACCAGGAATCATTGAAAGGGACAGAGTGGGAGTTTCTGAGAAATATAGGAGTGTCGCTTGGGGTGCCGCGAGATGTTATTTTAAAAGAAGATAAAGCAAGAAATACGTTTGAAAATGCCCGTTACTCCTGGGAAGTTGTGAAACAGCATTCACTGCAGCTTAAGAAAGTGATTCTAGTCACAAAGGCATTTCATTCGCGAAGGGCACTTATGACTTACCAAACAGTTTTTCCGGAAACCATTAAGTTCATGGTTTGCACAGTCCCTGACTATGGAAATATTACAAAGGACAACTGGCACAGTGAGGAAAAGAAAATCCGTGTGGTAATGAACGAAGTAGTGAAGATCGGCAATTATTTTCCGGATCATATAAAAAAATGGTCATAAAAAAAAGCCTCGCCATACTGAGACTTCAGGTTTATTTTCCCTCTTCCAATTCGTGCTGAACAGTCCCGGGCCGCTTACCCCACTCTTTTAATTCCTCGTTCGTCCTTAAGTGCTCCATCTGCTTGCCAAGATCCTTCATTTCCTCCAGATTCTGAGCCATAGAGCTGTTTTCAGGAACATAATCTTTCTTTACTTCATCCTTCAAAGTAGCCACCTCCGTTTTTAATCTACCCTGTTTGTTTCTCATTTAAACAGCAAAAGTTTCTTGATGCCCTGCACATACCTTTTATATTTGCGGGTATATATAACTAAAAGTTGATTAAAAGGAGAATGAATGAAATGCAAACTGCTGCAATCAGTCTGAAGCATGTAATAACAGAGAGCTCCATTCAAAATCTGGAGAAATATTTATCTGGACAGGAAGGAATAGAGAGGGCGCTGCTGGATATTAAAAAAGGAGAAATGATCATTAACTATAACAATGAAGTAATAACGCTAAGTCAAATTCTCTCTCTCATTGAACATCAAGGGCTGTGCATATCATAAAGTCTTGTCCTGCTTCAGGATAAAAAACCTGCCGGTAATCCCGGCAGGTTTTTTTATTATGCATTTACAGGCCGCCGTCCCCCTTTTTCTGGTCAGGGGAACACTGCCTTCAGTACAGCTGACCATCAGCGGGGATGAGTTAAAACCCCGCTGATGCAAGTTTTACTTTATTATCTATTAAGCAGACTTCCAACGTATTTAAGCAATTCATTGGCGGAAGTAGAATTATAGCCATGCTCTTCTATAAGCCTTGCAACCACTTCATTCACTTTTTTCAACTGGCCTTCATCAGGCGTTTTGCTGGAGGTAGTGATTTTCACGACATCTTTCAGGTCTGCGAAAAGCTTCTTCTGTATCGCTTCCCTGAGACGGTCATGTGAATTATAATCAAACCGTTTACCTTTTCGGGCGTATGCGGAAATCCTGATTAAAATTTCTTCGCGGAATGCTTTCTTAGCATTTTCCGAAATGCCAATCTGCTCTTCAATGGAACGCATCAGCTTTTCATCCGGCGAGATTTCTTCTCCTGTCAGCGGATCGCGCAGCCTCGATTTATTGCAGTACGCCTCTACATTATCCAAATAATTATCCATCAGAGTTTTGGCAGATTCTTCATAAGAATAAACAAAGGCTTTTTGTACTTCATTTTTCGCAATTGTATCGTATTCCTTCCGGGCAAGGGAAATGTAATTCAAATACTTGTCCCTAAGCTCTGTTGTTATTGAAGGATGCTGATCCAGACCTTCCTTTAAAGAGCGCAGCACATCAAGCGCATTGATGGAAGGATTTTCTTCCTTGCGGATAATCGTGGATGAAATCCGGTTGATCACATACCTTGGATCAATCCCGCTCATTCCTTCATCCTGATGTTCCTTTTTCAGTTCTGTTATATCCGCTGAGTTATATCCCTCTACGTTTTCCCCATCATATAATCTCATCTTCTTTACAAGATCGATATCGCCCTTTTTCGGATCCTTCAGCCGCGTCAGAATGCTGAACATGGCTGCAACCCTGAGTGTATGCGGGGCAATATGCACATCTGATACATCGCTTTCATGTATCATTTTTTCATAGATTTTCTCTTCCTGTGAGACCTGAAGATTATATGGAACAGGCATGACAATTATCCTGGAATGCAAAGCTTCATTCTTCTTGTTTGAAATGAAAGATTTATATTCCGTTTCATTTGTATGGGCAACAATCAGTTCATCAGCGGATATCAAGGCGAATCTTCCCGCTTTAAAGTTCCCCTCTTGGGTAAGGGAAAGCAAATGCCACAAGAATTTTTCATCGCACTTCAGCATTTCCTGAAATTCCATCATGCCCCGGTTTGCTTTATTCAGTTCTCCATCAAACCGGTATGCCCTCGGATCTGATTCCGATCCATATTGAGCGATAGTGGAAAAGTCGATGCTTCCTGTTAAATCTGCTATATCCTGGGATTTAGGATCAGACGGGCTGAAAGTTCCGATTCCGATCCGCTTATCCTCTGAAAGGAATACCCGCTCTATCATCACATCTTCAATATGGTTTCCATACTCGCTTTCAAGTCTCATTAAATTAAGCGGCGACAGGTTGCCCTCAATCCGTATTCCGTATTCTTCAAAAAAGTCTTCCCGAAGGTTTTGTGGAATCAGATGCAGCGGATCTTCATGCATCGGGCATCCCTTTATGGCATAAATGGCTCCCTGATCTTTCAGGGAATATGCTTCCAATCCCCGTTTCAGCAGCGAAACGAGAGTGGATTTACCCCCAGACACAGGCCCCATCAGCAGCAATATCCTTTTTCTTACATCCAGCCTCTTTGCTGCAGGATGCAAATATTCTTCAATCAGACGCTCTAAAGATTCCTCAAGTCCGAACAGCTGGCCGCTGAAAAAATTATAAGTGCGTTTTCCATTTACTTCTTCTATTCCAGCATCTCTGATCATGTTATAAACACGTGAATGTGCAGATTGAGCTACCCACGGCTGTTCTTTGACAATTTCCAGATATTCCGAGAAGGTACCTTCCCACTTCAGTTTCTGCTCATCTTCTCTAAATTTTTCAATTTTCTTTAAAATGTCCATTATGGAACCTCCCCCTGTTACTGGTACTTTCAGAGATGATACTTTACTCTATGCTCGTTTTGTGACAAACATGTGCAGAGATTATAAGAAACAGGATAAGATATCCGGAGGCAGAGAAACCAAAAATTGTTCCTTTTCCCATTCACACCGCGGAAACTATGAGGTATACTGTGTTTATACTATAAATTGGGATAATTCAGTCAAAGGGGGGCTGCTTGGATGGGTACGGTCATCATCATCGCTGTAATGATTACGTTTCTGGTTTCTATTTTTACTGCAGGCTACAACGATAAACCAGGCCTAAAAAAATAGGCTCTTAGACTGCCGCACCTGCGGCATCCCTGCATAAGTCTGCTGGTGCAAAATAAAAGTTGTATAGCGGAGTTTCCGGATTGTCCCGGGGATAAAAGGGGAACAAGCACCGTGAATGAAAGCGCAGTCAAAACCTATCCTAATCAGCAACCTGCTGCGGGTAATCCTGTGCTGAAATTAACAGCTGCAGTCACCTCTCAATTAGAAGGCCCCCCAGACATCAGGCTGACAATTGGGGGCCTTTCTTTTGCAGTGTTCTGGTTCAAATGAAAAAATATATACTCTTCCTATATTAAAGGGCAGCTTACAAAAATCAGCCTTATCAGCTTCTCATTTTTTCTGCATAAGGAAAAATAGGATCTTTTAATTGAAATTCATAAGTTTGACCATCTACAATTCCAACCACTTTTTCGCTGTCATAAAGATCAAGCATAAATTCAGCCATTTCTTTGGCTGTATGGTATTTAGGAACAAGTCCTTCAAGTTTAACTTGCTCTTCTAAGTCTCTTGAAACTTTTGCAAATTCAGTTTCAGTTGCAGCAGGAGCTAATACTTTTGCTTGCATGCCTGCATCTTTTTCTTTTAATTCATGTGCAAGTCCTTCAGTAAAGGCACTTACATAGAATTTAGAAGCACAGTATGTGATTGCATCTCCAATAAGCGTATAACCTCCTGCTGACGTAACATTAATTAATTGTGTTCCTTCAACAGATGAATAGTCCCGCACATAAAGAGAAGTTAAAATAGTCAAAGCTTCGATATTCAAATTAAGCATAGTCTCAATTTTAGTTAAATTCTGATCTCCAACTGATGCAAAATTGCCAAATCCAGCATTATTGATCCACGTTTCAATTTCATACTTCTTTAAATCCTCATATAGTGAATAAGCATTTTTTACATTTGATAAATCCACTGTTTTAATAACAACATCTAATTCTGCATTCACTTTCACAATTTCTGTTTTTAATTTTTCAAGCTCCTCGGTTCTTCGTGCCACAATCACTAAATTTTTACCGCGGGCAGCAAAAGCAAGAGCTGTTTCATAGCCGATACCAGAACTTGCGCCTGTAATAACTGTATATTTTTTCATTTTTATTGCCTCCTGTTATTTTGTTATGCTTACAAAAAATTGATTACTGGCTTTTACGGGTTTATTATAGCGGTTAGAGTTAACTTTAAGTCAAGCCTTACACTTCATTAGCATAAATAATAAGGAGGATTTTATGTATTCAATTGGAGAAGCGGCACAAATAGCGGGAGTAAGTACACATACATTGCGTTACTATGAAAAAGAGAATATTATTCTACCTAATCGAAATGAAAATGGTGACAGAAAATATACTGAATCGCATCTTCAATGGCTAAAATTTGTTTTAAAATTAAAAGAAACGCAAATGCCCATCACAAAAATTAAAGAGTATGCTCTTTTGTATACGGAAGGAGAACACACAGCAATACATCGATTGAAGCTATTAGAAAATCATAAACACGCAATTGAAAACCAGTTAAAGACACTGAAGGAAACGAATAAAATGTTAGAACATAAAATCACTTCCTATAAAGAAATGCTAAAAAGTAATGAAGCAGATACCAACTTATAAGATGCATTAAAGGTCAGCCAAATTGGCTGACCTTTTTCGTTTAAGTTACAATCTCTTTATATTGCCCAAACCCCTTATTCTGTTTTTCCAGAAAAAGAAAAAGCCCTATAAGGCCCCTCTATTATTCACTTATTGTACTAATGCATTCTTTAGTGCAATAAACAGCAGTCAAACATGATTGATATTATTGATGTTAGGCGGAGGATTTTCCATGAATTCTTTTATTAATTCCCCTGTTGGTCTTGTTTTATTAGCAGGTTTTGTTTTTATAAACAGCCAAATCACTAAAACTGCAATCATTAAACTAAAAACTTATGCCAATTTAAACGGATAAAAAGGAATACTTTTAGCATATCCATCGATGGCTAAGACCATAAAATGCCAGCAAATAGTGAAGATAATGTCCACAATCAGTATAATTCCACCTATTACTCTCACTTATATAACTCCTGATTATTGCCAAAAATGGATCATCGCCGGTATTAATCAGTAAATTTAATTTTCAACCAAACTATTCCATCTTGTAATTACAAAAAATGGATGCCGAAAATGTACTTTAAGCAGGCTGATTGGAGTGAAAGGTGCGGAGACGATTTGCGTGACATATAAGACCCCGCAGACACCAGTCGAGGAAGCTCAGCGCACACCCTGCGGAAAGCGAAGCATCCTGGAGCGGAAATCAACCCCTTGTTCCATGGCAACAAAGTGTACGAAAACAGCCTTTGAGAAAGTATAAAATTGGATAACACCAGACTCCAAAGGTGGGGTGCAATAAGAACAGTTGTTTAACGTTAAAAGGACAACTAATTCATAATGGTATTAGTTGTCCTTCCTACAATTTTATCGCTTATTTAATTTTTGGCGTTCAACGAAATCCTTCATATACATCCGGCTTTTTTGATTGATCATGCCAGCCATCTGGCCTGTCCATGTGTCATTTCGGACACCATTTGTGCGTTCTTTATAATACTCGGAAATGGTACGGTTATAATCCTCCAGCTGGCTGATTAATACCTCTTTCTCTGCATATCCGTTTTCATGATACACATTTTCCAATGGAAGGCGCGGCTTTTTATCATTCAATGAATCAGGATAGCCGACTGCCATCCCGAATAGGGGGATAACCCTTTCAGGAATATTCAGGATTTCCTTGACTCCATCCAGATTATTGCGTATCCCCCCGATATAACATATGCCAAGGCCCATTGATTCTGCAGCAAGCGCAGCATTTTGGGCAGCCAGTGCTGCATCGATAAGAGCCACCATAAACTTCTCCGTACTTTCGATGGATTCAGTGAAATCCTCATTCTCCATTTCCCCAATCAATTCAAGGCGGTGCAAATCAGCACAGAAAACAAAGAAATGGCCATTTTCAGCCACATATTTTTGCGGGCCGGCTAATTCGGCAAGTGCCGCCTTTTTCTCGGGGTCGGTTACACCTATAATGGTATAAGCCTGAATAAAGCTTGATGTAGATGCTGCCTGGGCTGACTTTACGATTTCATGAATCTGTTCCTTCGATAATAGCTTGTCCTTAAAAGAACGGACAGACCGGTGATCAGAAATTTTTTCTATCATTTCATTCATCAATATCACTCCATGCCTTTTATTGTGCAGAAAGGGGCATCCCTTTCTGCACTGTTTCATTTACTCATTGTATTTCAGATCCAAACTGCGGAAATCCTGCTGCCTTAGTGCTTCATATACAAGGATAGCTGCTGTATTTGAAAGGTTTAGCGACCGCACTTTATCGGTCATAGGAATACGCAGGCAGCGTTCTTGCTGTTCCCTTATTAAGTCCTTAGGAAGGCCAGTGGTTTCACGGCCAAATATGAAATAATGTTCTTTGTCTTTATCGCTGTAATCGAATGTGGTATGCGGCTTTTGCCCAAACTTAGTAAGATAGAAAAATTCTCCTCCTTCATTTTTCGCGAAGAATTCCTCCAGGGAATCATAATAATGAATTTTGACAAATTCCCAATAATCAAGACCTGCTCTCTTTAACATCTTATCGTCTGTAGAAAAGCCCAGAGGACGGATTAAATGGAGCTCAGAATCGGTCGCTGCACAGGTTCTTGCAATATTTCCGGTATTGGACGGAATTTGGGGCTGATATAGTACTACGTGTATAGACACTTCTTTTCACCTCTGCTAAAGTCTTCACGAGATATTATATCACTAAACAATAAGCTTTAATAAAGTGAAGCTTGCATCAGTGCCGTTTTCTCTCTTCTGCTGATCATTTTACAAAGAAACCCGGCTATTGCATGTGAGTTTCACTTCTTTGAAATAGGCTGTTTTCGTAAACTATGCCGCGATGGAACAAGTGGATTAATTCCCCTCCAGGTTGCCCGCTCCAATTAAAACCGATTAACAATGGAATCACCTCACTCAATAAAAACACTCTTTATGCAAATTGCCTTATAGCAAAGACTCCTTGAACTAAGTTATTCCTGATTACGTCATGGATTTTCAACAATGCTGTAAAATTTATACTGAATATTCGGGGTATATGCAGTGGAATCTTCATAGGCCCAATACCTGTTCCTGCTGTTGGTTGTATGGGCATTCACAAGCGGCATCCCCTCCGCGTCCTTGGCTGTTACGATAAGAGAATGGTCATATCGCCCGTTCCCTTGAAAGTCGATGCATATAATATCTCCAAGCAGGAGTTTCTCGGGCGAGTGGACTTCTTTTGTTTTAAGCCCTCCAGAACCCGCCATCAGCTGTTTGAATGCATGTGCTCCCGTCCAGCTATAGCTCCATGACTTTGACTTTATCCACAAACCCCGGTTTCTGTTAGGCATCCCCCACATCGGGATTCCGCCCGCATGCAGGCACTGGGAAATAAAATTTGTGCAATCATCATTAAACCGCGGGTAAGCAGGATTAAACTCATTCCACCATCTCTCTGCATATTGCACGGCCTTCAGCCTGTCATATCGGTATGACAGGCGAGTGGGATCATCTTCAGTAAATAGGGAGAGCGGATCAAAAGTTTGTGCAGGAGGAAGTATCTCCTCATCATGGACAAGTTCCCCACCCAAAAAACGAGCCTGCCGCTCTTCCGTTCCTTCTTCTATAAAAAAAGAATTCTTCTGCTTCACCACATATTTATAGTGAAGGCCATATCTTAAAAGAATTTCATCGCCATTTTCCTCAAGTGACCTGACTGCCCCAGATGCAAGGATTTTCACAATTTCGGCAGACCGCTTTTGCAGAGATTGCTGTTTGGCATCCCATTTCCTGTCATAAGTTCTCATATCGCCATTTCCCGAGAGTGCTTGGTTCAGTCTATCTTTTAAAAACATTTCGAGTTTTTTCCTCATTCTGAACCCTCCCTTTTTTAATCCTCCCTGCAACTATATGACAGACGGCTTATAAAAAGACAAAAAACCCGGCATATGCCGGGCACCCTCTATTTATTTTACAGAAGAAATCATATGAAGCCCTTTTTCAATTTCATGGACTACTTCTTCGTCCGATTCTGCAGCAAGCGCATTGGTTAACTCCGATAGGGCTTCTCCTCCGCCAATTTTCCCGATAGCCCATGCTGCTGTTCCTCTTATCACAGGTCGGGTATCTTGCTTCAGCAGCCTAAAAAGCTCAGGGAGCGCCGTTTCATCTTTAAAATGGGCAATGGCAAGGATTGCATTCCGCTGGATTGGCTTTTTCCCTCTCCAAGATCCTGAAACATGGCCAAACTTCTCTTTAAATTCACGATTGCCAATGTTAAGCAATGGGGTGAGCAGAGGTTTGGCAATCTCCGGATCTGGCTCCATTTCTTCATGAAAGTGAAAATCCTTCCCTTTGTTTTCAGGGCAGACGGTCTGGCAGGTGTCACAGCCGTACAGGCGATTTCCAATTTTGCTGCGGAACTCATCAGGAAGAAATCCCTTGGTCTGGGTCAAAAAAGCAATGCAGCGCTGTGCATTCAGCTGTCCGCCTTCAATAAGAGCTCCTGTCGGACAGACATCCACACATTTGTTGCACGTTCCGCAGCCTTCTTCAATAGGCTTATCAGGTTCAAGCGGCAGGCTTGTGATCATTTCACCCAAATAAACATATGAACCAAATTCAGGAGTGATGATCGCACAATTTTTTCCGCTCCAGCCAATCCCAGCCCTCTCAGCTACTGCACGGTCAGCAAGCTCTCCGGTATCTACCATCGACTTAACTTGCGCCTGCGGGATTTTTTCTTTTATAAATTCCTCAAGCAGCTTGAGCTTATTTCGCAGCAATACATGGTAATCCGTTCCCCAGGATGCTCTGCAGAATATTCCTCTCCGTTCGCCTCTTTTGCTCTGGGGAGGATTCTTCATTTTTGACGGATATGCCAGGGCAATCGCAATGATGGACCTTGGTTCATCAAAAATCAGATCAGGATTGACTCTTTTTTCAATGTCAGGTTCTTCAAATCCGGATTGAAAGTTCAATTCCTGCTGTCTCAAAAGCCGGTTTTTGAGCTCACTGAAGGTATCTGCAGCTGCAAACCCGATTTTATCAATGCCAATTTCCCTGCTGTATGAAATAATTTCCTCTTTCAGTTTTTGAAAATCCATTATGTGCCTCCCTTCGCGCTTTGAAATGAAAGAATTTTCGATTATAGTTAATATAGAAGAATCCTGAGCCATGCCCAGTTCTCTTAATTAGCTGACAAAACGGGCTTTATACAGTCATCCTGCTGCCCGTTAATTACTTGCAAACCAACTAATATATAATAAACGATTTTACTCATGATTAGGAGCTGAAACGATTGGAAACCATCATTCACCCTTCACTTTGCAGCAAAATACCTGATTTTAAGGCCGGCATCATATTTTACCAGGATATTGAGATAGGACCATCACCCCAAATGCTAAAAGGACGACTCCAGCTTTTCCAGGAATCATTATTTTTCGATTTGGAGGAAAAGGAACTGGCTGATTTTCCGGGGATTTCAGAGTGGCGCCATGTATTTAAAGCAGCCGGGACTAACCCATCCCGCTATCGCCCTGCACATGAAGCGCTTTACAGAAGGGTAAAAAAACAAAATTACCTATCACCCGTCCATTCAGCCATTGACCTGAATAACTTTTTCTCGCTCAAATACGAAGTGCCCATAGGCATCTATGACAGCAGCCAAATCGAAGGTAATGTTTCCATAAAAATTGGAGACGAACATGATGAATATGCCGGTTTAAATGGACGCATTAATTCTATGCAGAAGATGATTACAGCTGCTGATGAAAAAGGCTGTTTCGGCAGTCCTTTCGTTGATTCAGAACGGACCAAAGTAACCGAGTCAACAAAACAGGCCATCCAGATCATCTACTTAGCGCCGTCCATTTCAATAGAAAAAGGACAGCTGCTGACAGAATCCCTGATGAATATGTTTACCGGGATACATGGAGGCACCGCTGCCTGCCATATCATTCACTGCTGATCATCAATTGAGGTCATTGTGGAAGCCCTCTCTCATTTTATTGCTCAATCTTCAATTGCTGGGTGGCCAGTTTCCGGTATAAGGTATGCTTAAGAAGCAGTTCTTCATGTGTTCCTTTGCCGGTAATTCTTCCATCCTCCACAACCAGAAGCTGATCAGCTTCAATGACCGTGGACAGGCGATGGGCTATAATCAGGGTAGTCCTTCCCTTCATCAGCTTTCTTATGGCATTTTGCACAAGGTGTTCAGATTCACTGTCCAGATTTGAAGTTGCTTCGTCGAGAAGAAGGATTTTCGGATTTCTCAGCATAGCGCGCGCAATCGCAATCCTCTGTCTCTGTCCTCCTGAGAGCTTTACTCCCCTTTCTCCAACTTCTGTGTCATATCCATCTTGAAGTTTCGTGATAAATTCATGGGCATTTGCTGACACCGCTGCAGCTGTCACCTCATCCTCCTGTACATCACGGCCTATCCCATATAAAATATTTTCTTTAATCGATCCTGTCATGATAGGGCTATCCTGAGATACATACCCGATGTGCGAACGCCAATAGGTTAATCCTAATTCCTTAATTGGCACTCCGTTTATCGTGATGCACCCCTCAGATGCTTCATAAAAACGTTCAATCAGCGAGAATATTGTCGTTTTCCCCCCGCCGCTAGGACCTACTAATGCAACCGTTCCATTCGCAGGAACATTAAAGGATATATTGCTAAGAATCGGCTTTGATTCACTATATGAAAAAGATACATCTGTAAAATCAAGATCTCCCTGTACCAGCATGGCTTCCTTGCCTGCATATGGCTCCTGTTTCAATTCCAGTAAGTGATGGATGCGCTCCGTTGCACCCATTGCTTTCTGAAAGGCTGTAAAAAAGGAAGCAATCTGGCTGAAGGGAACCACAATTTGAAACATATAAATAATGATGGCCACTAATGTCCCTGCTGTAAGGGCACCAGATGCAACCCTCACACCTCCATAGCCAATCAAAACAACCAAAATCACCATCATAATGGTGGTCATAAAAGGGGATATTACCGCCTGGATCTTCGCTTCTTTTAACCCGAAGGAAAATAACTTAAGGATGCCCTTATTCCCCTTTTCCCCTTCTAATTCTTCTCCGTTATAAGACTTGACCAGCCTGATTTCACTTAAAACCCTGCCAAGATTCCCGCTGAAAGCAGCCATTTCATCTTGAGTGAGCTTGGAAACTTTGTACATTTTCCTTCCAAGCGGCATTAAGATCAGCAATGAAACAGGAACGACGGCAAGCATGATGGATGTCATTCTCCAGTCAAGCGTAAATAGAATGATAACAGAACCGATGATAGACACAATTCCAGAAATAAAGGTAACCAAATGATTCGTAATGACTGTCTTGATTGTATTTGTATCCTGTGTAATTCTGCTTAGGGTTTCACCTGACTGATTTTGGTCAAAAAAGGAAACAGGCAGCTGCAGAATATGGTTCCATAGCTTCCGGCGCAGGCCTGCCACAATTTTCTCTCCTATATAGGTTAAAAAATAAAAGGAAAATCCTCCTGAAAGAGTCTGCAGAATGAAGGCAGCAAGCAGCATAACAATGGTACCGATTTCAATTCCGCTGCCTGACATTAAATCCACAAGCTTTTTAGTGAATAATGGCACTACAAGTGCCGCAGCTGTCTCTATCAAGCTAAGCGAAAGCACCAGCACAATAATGAGTACAGGCGGCTTTTCCGATTTGAGCAATAAGAAGAATGACCGCCATTTTACATTCCTTTTCTCTTCTCTGTTATTCTCCATAATTAAACCGCCTTCGCAAAACTGCCCATGATTACCTCATTATAATGTCATCACGCCAGCCAATTCAAACTTTTGGGCACAATCCGCTATATCCTCCTTTTGCTCAGACAAGTAAAAAGCATGCCCGGGAACCTGGCATGCCCATAAAATATAAAAACGCAATGCCTCGTTCTCTGATGTAACGAAACACTGCGTTGTGACCTATGTATGGAGCGGGTGATGGGAATCGAACCCACGATATCAGCTTGGAAGGCTGAAGTTTTACCATTAAACTACACCCGCAAATAATATTGTTGTATTTTGTCGAAATGTGTATTTCCTATCAACAAAATTTATTATACCTGACTATCTGAGTGATTGCAACCCCAAAACTCAAAAATTATTTAAAAATATCTTTTATCGTCTTTTCCGTAAACTATTTTTCTCAGAAACAGGGTGATTGATTTCCTCTTGGCGGGCGGTAAGCCTCCTCCACTGTCATGTTAATCCCTAAGAAATTGATGCGAGTACAAGATCTCTTGCTTGTTTTCTCTTATTATATGTCCAGCTTCTCACCCTTAGACCCAAAATAAAAAGCCCTTCAAACCGAAGAGCTTCTGCCTGGAAGCTGTGCTTTACTCCCAAATAACCTTCATTAATTGCGGATATACTTCTTCAGCTGTTTCCAAAAGCATGACAAGCCTTCTAAATGCAGCATCCGGATCAAAATCATTTTCTAGAAAGTACGAGTAGCGGATGGAAATAACCCCGTCTTCTTCATACAATTTTGAATATCTATAATTTGAATTCAGCTCATTAATCAGTTCATGAACAGCCGGCTTTTTATTAGGATTTTTCACTTCTGTTACATTAAAGCAGAACAAATCTGCAATATCTTCCCCAGGCGTAAATGCAAATACCATAGTAACTGCCCAGCCATCCTTTAATTTTTGCTCTGAGCGGAAGAAGGTATTTCCACTTTCTTCGAATTCATTCATTGGTATACCTTGTGTTTGTAAAAAATCTCGGAATTTCGCTATGTTAGACATAAAATCCACCTTTCTGCTGTCTTTCTATTTTATATCTAAATGATAATTCTTTACAGAGTTTTCAGAGAAATTCCGCCAAATTTTTTGGACTTCTGACATTCCCCCAGTTTTTTGCCGAATTAAATGTTAAAGAGATGCTTTTAGGGATTCAAGAATTGAATGAAGCTCTTCCAAATGGCTGATTTCATAGTCAGGTCTTGCTTCTCCCCGTTCTTTTCCGCTTCTGTTTACCCAGACGGCTTTCACCCCTGCGCGATTTGCGCCAAGAATGTCTGTCATCAGATTGTCTCCAACCATGATGGCTTCATCACTCTCCACCTTAAGGCTTTCCAAAGCATGCTTGAAAATAGCAGGATCCGGCTTTCCTTTGCCAAAAGCCCCCGAAATGATAATTTCATCAAAATACGGAACAAGCTCAGGTGTAATGCTCAATTTTGTTTGCTGAAGATGGGGAGATCCGTTAGTTAACAGCAGCAGCTTATACTTGCCTTTCAGTTCATCAAGGACCCTTAGTGATTCTTCATATAAAAAAGGGTTTTTCCTGCGCTCCTTTGGAAAACTTTCGGCAAGCTCGAAGCCGAGATTTTCATCTTGAATGCCCATTGCCGCAAGCCCTCTTGTCCAGGCTTCCTTCCGGTACTGCGGTACAATTTCCCTCATTTTACGGAAGCTGTCCCCCTCATCCAAGAATTCACCCCATAATCCTTCAAAAGGATTGATGCCGATCATTTGTGTAAAAGGGTAAGTCTCATATGAAGCATACAGTTCCCTCGCTTCTTTTCTCACTGCCTCTTCCAGCTTTTCCGGAGAGATATCATAGGTCTCAAGTACCCTTCTGCAGGTTGCCGAAAAAGCCTCCTGAACGCTTTTTTGATCCCAAAGAAGTGTATCATCCAAATCAAAAAAAATTGCCTTTACCATAACGATGCCACCTTCACTTTTATATATTTTCTCTTTTTTTATGTTCCATGTCATTTTCCTTAGCCCTATAATATTTTCTTTACAGAAGGGTAAATACCCTTTTTATCCCGGGAAACTGCAAAAAAGCTGCAAGAGCAAATTCAACTCTTACAGCAAAAGGGCATTCAATTTATTTTTTTTATGATTTCATCGATAATCCCGTATTTCACGGCTTCCTCTGCAGTCATAAAGTAATCTCTGTCGGTATCATGGGCCACCTTTTCCTCCGGCTGTCCTGTACTTTCTGAGATAATCTTATTAATGTGCTTCTTTAGCTTCAGGATCCGATTTGCAGAAATTTCAATTTCAGTGGCCTGCCCCTTCACTCCCCCAAGCGGCTGATGAATCATGATTTCGCTATTAGGAAGGGCGCATCTTTTCCCCTTGGTTCCTGCCAATAAAAGCATAGCTCCAAAAGAGGCAGCCATCCCTGTACAAATGGTGCGGATATCAGGCTTGATATATTGCATGGTATCATAAATCGCAAAGCCTGCACTGGTGGAGCCTCCTGGACTGTTAATAAAGATCGTAATATCCTTATCCGGTGCATCTGCTGCTAAAAATAACAGCTGCGCCACAACACTGTTTGCCAAATGGTCGGTAATTTCTTCACCAATCATAATGATCCGGTCTTTTAGAAGACGTGAATATATATCATAAGAACGCTCTCCGCGGCTTGATTGCTCGATTACATATGGTATAGTGCTCATTGTTTTATCCCCCCGAATTTGTTTGGCTTTTAAGCAGCCATAGAGAGGAAGCCTGATGGTGAGGAGATTGAACGATTCGCTGCATAGCCAGGTCTGGAAATTTTGAGTTCGCCTGCAAGAGAAGGAATACTTGGGATTGCCTTAATTAAAATTTCCGGGTCCTGATATTTCACAGCCTGCAGGATGAGCTCTTGAAGCTTCACTTCTTCTTCGTCTTTCCACAGTGCATGTTCAAACCCGGAAAGATCTTTATTTTCCCGGTGCTTCTTTAACCGCTTATTCGCCCTGTACAAAGCAGACTTAACCGCTGTTTCTGCTGTATGAAGAAGATCGGCTATTTCGCTGGATTTATACAGAAATCCTTCTTTTAGTGTGAAAATGACTGCCTGCTTCGGTGTCAGCAGGAGGGTGAGAAATTCAACGCTTTCCATGCAGGTATTCTCAGTTACCTTCTCCTGCAGATCTTCTCCGCTGTTTGACAGTACTTCTCTTTTTCTTTTCCTGATCATATCAATCCAGACATGTTTTGCTATGGTTTTTAAAAGCGGCAAGCTTGCTTCTCCGTGATAATGCTGGATCCCCTTTAATACAGCTTCCTGTGCAAGGTCATTCCCCTCCCACTCGCTTTGTGAAAGAAACCGGCAAAATCTTTGCAGTTCTTGATAAACATCATCCCAAGTGTCCTTTCCCTGATCAAGCCTCTGCACATAATCTCTGCGCTCGCTAGTCATTCTGCTCACTCCTTTGGCACCTCTCTGTCTCTTAAACGTTTGAGACTTAAAATAAGTTACGGGGCATAAAAAATTTTTTAAGGTGTTACTGTACGCTAAAGCGGTAAAAATAAATCCTGCGAATGCGAATTGCGGCGGACTATATCCTCGTTTTTCATAGCCATGATCTTTTTTATGAATATCACAGAATCTGTAATATACTGGCCTTTATTAAGCATAATACAATCTGCTTTTGCCCCTGCAAAAACATCCGTCAGCTCGGTTCTTGCAGGAATGCCTTTTTTGGTCATTTTTTCAAGTACGCCAGTTGCCCAGATGACAGGAAGATGAGCGGCACGGCACAAATCCAGTATGTCCTGCTGAACCCTGGCCAACTTGCTGTATCCAAGTTCAACAGCTAAATCTCCCCTCGCAATCATGATTCCAAAATGCTTGAAATCCAGCCCTTCGAAAATGATATTGGTTAAATGGCGAATGGATTCCTTCGTTTCAATTTTTGCTACGATTCCAATGCTGCGGTCTGTAAGGCTCCCCAGGTAATCCGCGAGCTTTTTTAAATCCTGGGGACGATGTACAAATGATAATCCTATAATATCTGCTTTTTCATGAATGAAGGTAAGAGTTTTTATATCAGACTCTGTTAGGGCCGGCACATTCAAATACACAAAAGAATCAGGAAGGTTAATCCCTTTTCCGGCTTTCACTTTTGCCGTTTCACTTTTAGGCTTAAGTATCTTTGTTTCAATGAAGTCCTCTTCCACCTTAATGACTTTCCCGGAAATCTTTCCATCATCCATATATATGTTATCTCCAAGTCTTACATTATATAAGGCCTTGGGCAATGAAATTCCAATTGAAGCAGGCATGTTGCCCTGTGCTGGCATTCCTTGATAACGGTCAGATTTGTAGATTCTGAGAACATCGTCTCTTTTCAGAACGATTGCCGCAGGTACTTCTTCAAAGTTCGTTAACGTCCACTGCTCCTTATTGCAAATCAGTTTTGTATGTTCATTAAAGGATGCTGTTTTATTTAACTTGACCATCAAACATGAAGCATGCACAGTATGTACTACTGTAAGTATTCTATTTTTCCCCCTGGTGTCTTTAAATAGAATGCTCGTATTTTCATCAATATGGGTTAAGTCTTCACAATTAGCAGCCGTGAGCAGGAAAGAAAGATCATTATGGCTTAAGGTGTGGCCCTTGCACACCAAATATCCGTATTGCGAATTCTTATTTGCTCTGTCAACAGTGATTGTAAGGTCTGTCTTTTCTTTTGCTAATTCTCCAATTCTTATTTTAGGACCTGCCAAGTCCATATAAATTTTGCATGAATCCTTTTTATCCTTATCGCTGATGTTCTCCTCTGCCATTTTTAGCTGTTCAATGAGTGCTGTCCAAACATGTACATCATCATGGGCACAATTGATTCTTGCAATATTCATTCCACTTGTGAGCAGCTTTGAAAAGATATCGGGCTTCGCTAACATGGAACGATCAAGAGTAACCATAATACAAGGAATGTTTTCACTCTCTGTTCCTCCAAATAACCCCTGCCTTCTTTGACCCTTGGAGCGATATGCATCAGCAGGATGAACGTATGGAGCAGGATTGGTTTCAACACCATTAGCTTCTCCAGATAGATTAACAATCATTTTATTTAGAGAATACAAAACATGCGGAATAAGATTATCGGTGGTCGAAAGGCCTTCCTCTATCATTTTATTTTCCAATTCAGCATCCATTCTTTTTTGGAAGGAGCGGAATGCGCAGACATTAATTTTACTTTTCTGGGATAAAGTGATTTCATGATCACTGCAATTCTTCGATAGATCTCCCTCAATATCTCTGTAAAGCTGTATAAGATGATTCTTCAAGTTCTCCCGCTGTCCCGCAGGATACATCCGTTGATCCGCCATTAGCGTTCACCTCCTTTTTGCACTAGATGCTATTGTATGCATAAGGATCCCTGAAAGTGTTGAAGCTGAATTTTGGAATAAATATGAAAAACATGATATTTTGTTTTTGAGAAGGAATGAATAAAATGAAAATTTTAAATCAATAATGATAAGCTCATCTTCCCGCACCTATGGCAGAAAAAGGCCTATATTAAGGGATGACAGAACAGTAAAAAAGGCTCTTTTCTATGATTGTTGTATTTATGTTCTATGAGGTCGTTAAACGGGGTTGATTGGAGCGTAAGGTGCGGGACTCCTGAATTGGCAATAAACCTCTTGTTCAATTTGCATAAAGTTTACGAAACAGCAAAAAAAACAGAAAAAAAGGAGATGTTTACATGGAATTCACCCAAATAGCAGATACAGGAATGAAAGCTTCACGTATCGGGATTGGCACATGGGCAATTGGAGGATGGATGTGGGGCGGAACAAAAGAGGATACCTCCATTCATACCATTCATGCCGCTCTTGACAAAGGAATAAATCTGATCGACACTGCACCTGTCTACGGATTTGGGACATCCGAGGAAATAGTCGGCAAAGCAGTCAAGCAATACGGCGGCCGTGACAGCATCCTTTTGGCCACTAAGACCGCTTTAAACTGGAAGAATAACGAACCGTTCCGTGACGGCACAAAGAAGCGGATTCTAAAGGAGATGGATGATTCCCTCAAGCGTCTGCAAACCGATTATATAGATTTGTATCAAATTCACTGGCCAGATCCTCTTGTCCCTATGGAAGAGACAGCGGAAGCCATCCATAGCCTGTATAAATCAGGAAAAATCCGTGCAATCGGTGTCAGCAATTTCACCGTAAATCAAATGGAAGAGTTCAGAAAAATAGCTCCCCTGCATACCGCACAGCCGCCATATAACCTGTTTGAACGTGATATTGAAAAAGATATCCTTCCTTACTGCGAAGAAAACAACATCACTACACTTCTTTATGGAAGCTTATGCAGAGGCCTGCTATCCGGTAAAATGGCTGCTGGCCAGACTTTCGGCGGAGATGACCTGCGGAATAACGATCCTAAATTCCAGCAGCCTCGCTTTCAGCAATATCTGCATGCAGTCAATCAGTTAGACCAATTGGCAAAGGACCGCTACGGCAAAGAAGTGATCCATCTTGCAGTGCGCTGGATACTCGACCAGCCCGGGACAGGTATAGCCCTCTGGGGTGCACGCCGTCCAGACCAACTGAACGCAATCAATGAAATTACAGGCTGGACTCTGACAGATGATGACAAGGCAGCCATTGATCATATTCTGCAAACCTCAATTAGCGACCCGGTCGGCCCTGAATTTATGGCGCCTCCAACTAAAGAAGAAATTTAACAAATCTTGTAAAGCCGGGATGAAGTTAACCATTCCGGCTTTTTGTTAACATGAAATGAAGCTCAAGAGATTAGGAGGGAATAATCATGATTATTGTAAAGGACGATTTATCGAGACTGGAAGTGATTGATTTAGTGAATGAACATCTTCAGGGCATGACTCTGCATTCGCCTCCAAAGAGCATACATGCTTTAAAATTGGATGAATTGCGAAAACCCGAAATCACGTTCTGGACTGCATGGGAAGGAAATGAATTAGCCGGATGCGGCGCGCTAAAAGAACTTAATCCTCTTCATGGTGAAATAAAGTCCATGCGCACCTCTTCTGTATACCTCCGAAAAGGCACAGCAAGAAAAATCCTCACTCACATCTTGGAAGAAGCCAGGCTTAGGGGATACAGCCGATTAAGCCTGGAAACCGGTTCTCAAGATGCCTTCATACCTGCCAGAAGGCTATACGAAAGTGCCGGTTTCCAGTACTGCCCTCCCTTTGCTGATTATATAGAAGACCCAAATAGCGTATTCATGACAAAAGAATGAGCCAGCATTGTTTATCTGCTAACTATTTAAACGGGATAGGCATCCTTCTGCAGCGATTGCGTGCTGTTTTCCGCATCAAAAAAAGCGCATGTCCAGGAGACACGCGCTTTCCTAAACGCTTTATTTCCATACCCTCTTTAATTTAAACAATTCCTGAACATAACCCCATACAGATACAGGGCTCATAATCATCTGGTAAAATAGTACAAAAATGATGAAGCCAGATATGTTTCTCCTGATTTTAAGATTTAATTTAGTAAATACTTTCTTTTGGTAAAAATACAAAACAAAATAACTGACGAATGTTAATGGAAGCACCAATAGCGTTGTAAGTCCCACAATCCAATATACTCCAAAAAAGGCAAGCACAAGACCAGGCATCCAAAAAAATGTAAAGGAGATATCTATATACGGCATGATATAGTTAACCGACGTTAGATACTTTGTATAAATAGAAGGCTGCTGCCAGGGTTTAACCTCTTTTATCCCTTCAATCATCCCTCTTGCCCATCTGCTCCTTTGTCTGCCTAAATGAACCAATTTTACAGGAACCTCTGTAAATGCAACAGAAAGCGGTTCAAAGAAAACCTTTCTTCCCTGTTTTAAAAATTTCCAGGTCAGTACAATATCTTCCCCGATTGCATCCGGCCACCCGCCGGCTTCCCGGATGGTATCTGTCTTAAATAAACTATATGCCCCTTGCGCTACCAATGTTCCCTGATATAGGCCCTGCAGCCTTTTAATAGACGCGATACTTAAAAAGTAATCCCATTCCTGCACACGCGACCATAAGTTATCCCGGCTGTTTCTGACTAATATAGCCCCAGCCACAGCACATACCTCCGGGGGTGCAGATTTCATTCTTGCCACAATGTATCGGATAGCTGATTTATGCAATAAAGTATCAGCATCCAGCGTAATGACATATTCTGTATTTACATATTTAATGCCTTGATTTAAAGCAGCATGCTTACCTGGCTCTTCTTCAATTTTAATTGATAGATCTAAATTGATTTCTTGGGCTATTTTTCTTGCAGCCTCAATGGTCCCATCCTCAGAACCATTATCTATTAATACTACTGAAATATCCCCATCATAATCTTGTTTTTTTATATAAATTAAAGAATTTGCAATTCCGTTTTCTTCATTCTTTGCAGCAATTAGCACGGTTATATCATCACGCGGATTATTGGTCTTTAATTTTGGCTGTTTGTCTATAAGCAGACTCGCTACCAAAAAAGCATTTAAATACCCAGGAATATAAGCGATTCCCGTAATGATTATCATAGCCAGCGTGATTCCTGCAACTCCGCTTAAATCACTTATCCAGCTTTTTGATAATACAATGGCAATGCATGTCCAGATAACAGCAAAAAGATGGCTGATATAGAATTTCCAAAGGACCGGAATATAAACCCTTTTTTTCAAAGGTATCACTCACTTCAGGCTTATATTTTTCAAAGATTCCCCCTAACTAAACTACCATAATAAATATTTTCAAATAAGTTTAAAATAATGGCTGAATTCCCAAAAAAGCACACCGCATATAAAGCGATATACTTTTATAATGCAAATAAAATGGTTTTAGCAACTGAGTGAAAGGATAGAATTTAAAAATGCAGCTTTGTTTGCTGCCGGCGGTCTCTTCAGGACCTCTTAATTCCTAGCAACCCGGCTATAAGGAAGGGCAATATAAGCACAATACTTAAGCAGGTATTAGGCTGAATAAAGAATTTTGGAAGTTTTTTGCCATTATAGTCTTTTTATCTGGGTTTTGTAAAAAAAATCTGTTAATCTTCTATTTAAAGGGGAAATTTGGTATACGTCATCTCTCTCCCCTTAAAC
>NZ_MLYQ01000031.1:0-40957 GCF_001866725.1 Bacillus sp. MUM 13 | reverse complement strand
TCTCGAGGTCATAAGTCACACAGGAATTGAAGGTAAAGTGCACCTTCTATTCCTGTGCGTCTTATGCATGTCGAGGCTTTCAAGGCGCTTGCGCTTTTTTTTTGCCATTTTTTCGCTGAATATTTAATTGAAAAAGACGGATAGTAAACATATAAACATTATAAAGGAGTGAAGGGAAATGAAGTTTGCTGTAGCAGCAAGCGGTGCTTTGGCGCTTTTTATCGCTGGGTGTGCCGCTGATCATAATAATGATGGAAAAAGAAATCTAGGGTTGAATACAAGCAGCCATAAAGACCGCAATAACATGATTGATGTCAGGAATACTGGAGACAATAACCGCCCTGATATTATGAATAATGATCCTGCAAATGATGGTACTATTAATCAAATGACAAATCGTCATGACAATGATTACAGCTTCTCTGATAAAGTAGCTAATCGTGTGGAAGCACTGAAAGACGTCAAGCATGCAAGAGTAGTTCTGGCAGACCATACTGCATATGTAGGTGCAGTGCTGGCTGATAAGAATGTTAAAGATGTTACTGGCAGCCTGGAAAATAAGATAGCAGATCAGGTTAAAGCAAGCGACAAATCTGTTGACAAAGTTTACGTGTCAATCAGCCCGGACTTTGTTCAGCGTTTGGATAACTATGCTAATGATTTCAAGAACGGTAAACCCGTAAAAGGGTTTGCAGATGAATTTAGCCAGACAATCAAGCGCATCTTTCCTGATGCAAGATAAATTAAAAAACGGCAAAGCCAAGTACCTTTGGTTTCGCCGTTTTTTTTTTGCTGGTTTTGTTTATTTCTCCTGCAGCAGCAGCCTATTGGGGAGGTTAGGGTAAGCCAGCCGAATGACGCACAAAAAAGAAGATCAATTTGATCTTCTTTCATGTATCTGCTTTATGTTATTATTTATCTTTTTTCTTTCTTTTCCTGATCGATTGGATAATGATCGTCAATATAACGATGATAAGAACCCATATCGCTATTGACCAAAGAGAGAAAAAAGCATGGCGTGCTGGCGTGGGCTTTGAATGAGCGTTTTTTAGATCCGGCTTTTCCTCAGCATATGCAATATGCTGGAGGTTAAAGGATTGGATAACCTGGCCCACTTGGTTTTTTATGGAAAGTTTTCCGTCTTTCATAGCTAAGACTTTTGGATGGTCGGCTTTTGCCTGTGTATAATAGACATCATTTTTTAATGAGTAGGTTGTGTCAGCCAGTTTAAACTTTTCGTTTTTATTGAGCTTTGCTGTCACAAAATGATTGAAACCATAGTCCAGCAGTTTTTCTGTATCTAGATAGGCATTTTTTGAAGAATTATTTTTCAATGTGACTGCAATCAAATCCAGCTGGTTTCTGTGGGCTGTAGTTATCAGAGTATGCCCGGCCTGGCGAACGTAACCGGTTTTTCCGCCTGTGATGCCTTCATATGGGAATTCGCCTTTTAGAAGCTTGTGATGGGTAACCAGTGTCGTATTCCAGGTTTTAACATGCCAAGGCAGTTCTTTAGTTCCTATAAAGGTTCTGAAATCAGGGTTCTGAAGTGCGAACCGGGTGATTTTCGCAAGATCCTCTGCTGTTGTTACATGCTGAGAATTGAAGAGACCATGCGGATTGGTAAAATGTGTGTGTTGAACATGCACCTCACTCTTCAAGAAACGATTGAGGTCAATGGCAAATTGCTTTTCGCTGCCAGACAGATGTTCAGCAATTGCATCTCCGGCATCATTGCCCGAGTTAATCAAAAAACCTTCGATAAGCTTTTTCAGCTGTATCTTTTCGCCCTTTTCAATATATACGGAAGAGCCAATTTCATTAGCTGCCTTCTCGCTGACAGTTACAAGTTCTCTTGGGTCTGCCTTTTCCAGTGCGTAAATGGCTGTTGCTACCTTCGTCAAACTGGCAGGGTACATTTTTTGCTCAGCATTTTTGCCGAATAGAATTTTTCCGGTTTTAGCATCCATTACAACGCCAGCACCGCTTGTGATGACAGGAGCTGTCAGTGATGAAGCATCAGAATGGGTTACAGAAGCCGAAAAAATGAAAATAAATGTGAAAAATAAGATGCGCAAGGGGTTCATATATCTGCTCATGTCTCTTTTCCTGATATTTTTTTATTTAATCCTTCACCATCATAAGGCAAAACGGGAAGGGAAAATGGCTGTGTCTTTATTTATATTGAAACTGTAATCCTTCCTTAATGCCTCCTTAATATTAAAGGAAGGATTCCCTCATAATATGAAGTATTTGGGATTTTTGCGGAGCAGCCTTTTTTAGTCTTTGCCATTAGTGCCGGATCTATTTCCGCGTATGTAAATTAGTTGCGGCAGTGCTTTTTAAGTTCGTAAACCTTGCTGCTATGAAACAAGGCGGCCGGTTTTTGCTTTTAGGATGCTCGCTTTCTGCGTGGAGGGGGGGGAGCATCCCCGGCTGCGCATGCAGGGTCACACCTGTTCCGCTGAATCTAAGCAGGTGGCTCGCACTTATGCTTCGCATGCTGATGCCAAATAAAAAAGGAAAAGCATTCGTGTACAGCGCATGGCTAATTACGAATGCTTTTCCCTGTGTAATTTTTTGGCTCTTTTCTTAAAAGTTGTTGTTATTTAATAAGTTTTCGAGGGCAAATCTATTGTTAAAGCAGGTTGATTGGAGCATCCTGTAGCGGAAATCAACCCCTTGTTCCATAGCAACAAAGTTTACAAAAACAGCCCATTTTTTTAAACACCTGATTGGATATAAAACGCTTATTTCTTAAAGTTCATTTTCAAAATCGCACTCTTTCAAAGGAACCATCTTTGTTTTGTAAATGAATTTATGTCCAAGCCAGAATATGAGAAAAAGCGGAAGGCCGATATAGGAAACTAATGCACCGCTCCAGTCAATGGAGCTGCCTGTGAAGGCGGTATAGTTTTGCCCTAATATAATCACGATGCAAATGACCAGGGCAAAAAGCGGTCCAAATGGGAACCATTTTGAACGGTAGGGAAGTTCATTTAAATCTCTTCCCTGAGCCACATACGCTTTTCTGAAGCGATAATGGCAGATTGCGATTCCGACCCATGCGATGAAGCCTGACATACCTGAGGCATTCAGAAGCCAGATATAAACGGCTCCGTCGCCAAAGAATGTCGTCAAGAAAGCAAGTGTACCGACAAGTGCAGTCACTATCAAAGCATTTACCGGAACGCCTCTTTTATCTAGATTTCCTAAGAAGCGCGGGGCCTTCCCTTCGCGGGCCATGTCCCATAGCATCCTTGTAGAAGCATACATTCCTGAATTGCCGGCTGATAAGACAGCTGTCAGTATGATGGCGTTCATGACGGAGGCCGAGAATGCCAATCCTGCTTTTTGGAAAACTAATGTAAATGGACTGACAGCAACATCGCTGCTTAAAAGACTGCTATTGGTATAAGGGATAATGAGCGCGATCACCAGGATAGCCAGTATATAAAACAGAATAATACGCCAAAACACCTGGCGGATTGCCTTAGGTATGGTTTTTCGGGGATTTTCACTCTCGCCCGCGGCAATTCCTAAAAGCTCTGTTCCCTGAAAAGAGAAGCCTGCTGCCATAAAGATGCCAAGGATAGTCAGGAACCCTCCGTGGAAAGGAGCGTCTCCAATTGTGAAATTACCGAAACCAATGGCTTTGCCGCCCATAATTCCAAAAATCATTAAAGATCCGACAATAATAAAGATAATGACAGTTATTACTTTAATCAAAGAAAACCAAAATTCAGCTTCTCCAAAACCCTTAACAGACAGATAATTTAAAAGAAACATGATGATTAAACAAATGGCGCTCCAAAGACTTGAAGGAGAGTCAGGAAACCAGAATTTCATAATAAGCACGGCTGCAGAAAGCTCAGCTGCTATAGTAATTGCCCAGTTATACCAGTAGTTCCAGCCAAGCGCAAATCCGAACGCCGGATCCACAAATTTATTAGCATACACCCTGAATGATCCGGCGACAGGCATAAAGGCTGCCATCTCAGCCAGGCCAGTCATAAGGAAATACACCATAATGCCAATAGCTGCATAAGCTGCCAGAGCTCCGCCGGGTCCTGCTGTATGGATGGCTCCCCCGCTTGCTAAAAAGAGCCCTGTGCCAATGGTGCCGCCTAGCGAAATCATGCTGAGGTGCCTTGCCTTCAGTCCTCTTTTCAGCTGGTTATTTTGGTTCCCCGCTTGCTTTGTCATGTATTACACTCCTTTAGATTTGGAAGAAAACACAAAAAACAGCCGTCGAAAAAGATCGACGGCTGTATATCCGTGTAATCCTTCCGAAGATAGCTCCCCACGTTTATAAAAACGTGACAGTGATGTTCCTGTTCGAAAACATCGCCAGAGTGGAAAAACAGGAATGATTCCACTCTTCGGCAGCTTATCCTTTTTAACGGAGTCTTTAATATTCACTGTATCTCGTCCGTTATACTGATATAAGCCGCGGCCTCTACCTCATCGGTTAATGAGGAATATTCAATTAAGTCCGGCAGCGATGCCGGTTTGATATGTTAGCAGTATAAATGAGTTTTTGTGATTCCGCAATAGTTTTATTTTACCTTTCCTGGCTTTTACTGCGAAAAGCGGAAAGTGCAGCTTAAACTGATTTCCTCTCGATAAGTGAGTAATCCAGCTTCACTTGCCGGGTTTCAGTTTGGCTGCTAAGAAGCTCAAAGGAAGTTATTCCAATCTGTTCTAGCGGCAAAGAAACGGTTGTAATATCCAGCATTTTTGAAATATAGTTATTGTCAAAACCAACAATTGCTAATTGTTCTGGTATCTGAATCCCTGACTTTCTTGCTGCAATCATACAACCGGCTGCAGCTTCATCATTGGTGATGATCAAGGCATCTGGCCTGTTATTCAGCATACTCCATTTATGAAAAAGTTCTTCGCCGTCCTTCATGGTATAGCAGCCTTCGAATATCCAGGTTTCCTGATACTCTGCATTGTATTTCTGGATCATATCTCTATATGCCTTTGTACGCTGGGAACTATTTCTGCTGTTTTTTCTTCCAAGGCTGTAGCCGATTTTTTTATGTCCTTTTTCTGCTAAATGCATGAGTGCGCAGGAAAAGGCAGCATAGTGGTCAATGCTAACCGATGAAAAAGCTGTCTGTGACGTATCTTCGCACAAAATGATGGGCCCGTAAGCCAAGTATTCCTTTAATAGGGAAATATCGCTGCTTCTTGAGCAGATGATGACACCATCAAGCTGTTTCATTTTCAGCATTTCCAGTGCTTCCTGTTCTTTTTCCTTTATATAATCCGTCTGGAAAATCACCAAATGGCAGCCGGCCTCCTGGGCTTTCTTAGAGATGCCCTCAATGATTCCCCCGTAGTAAGGGTGGTTGGAATAAGGGGTGACAACCCCAATCAGATTGGTTTTCCCCCGGGAAAGGTGGACTGCATTTATATTCCTGGAATATTGAGATTCCTCAATAGCACGAAGGACTGCTTCTTTTTTATCATTCCTTACATATGGGTGATTATTGAGCACCCTTGAAACTGTTGTCACTGATACTCCAGCGAGCTGTGCAATCTGCCGGATATTTGCCATTTTATCACCATTCTTTTTTTGCTCTTTCTCATATTTTACCTGATGTTAAAAGGCTCCGCCAGAAAAGGGTTAATCAATCGGATTTTTCTCTTTTTTAAGAAAGTCTCTTTTCTTATAGATTTTATGAATCTGTGCGGCGAACGTATTGATAAATCCGGTGACTGGAGCGTAAGTGTGGGAATCGGGAAGGTGAGACCCCGGGGAAAGGAGCTTCCTGAAGAGGATAACAGCCATTTGTTCAAGATCAACGTTGTTCACGAAAATAATCTTGCGGGAAAAATAAGAAAAAATATCCAGGCCTATATATTGTTGAGATTTTGTCTGATTAAAGTATAATGAGAAGGTGTATTTTAATTGGATTATTTGCGTTGTCCTCTTTAAGGGAGAGTTATCATGAAATCAGAAAAAAATGGTTCCACACGATTAGATTACGGCTTGGCATTTATATTATTTCTTATGTTTATAGCCAGTGCTATTTCCATATACAGTGCACAGAAGTCAGGACAGTATCATGGCGAAAACTTTTTGTTAAAACAGATTATCTGGTATGGAGTAGGCGCGGGTTTAATTGCCGCTACCATTACCCTTGATTCTGATCAGCTAAAGAAAATATCCTGGTATACATATGGATTTGGGATTTTTCTCCTTATTTTACTTATAGTTGCACCCGCAAGCATAGCCCCGCCCATTAATGGTGCTAAAAGCTGGTTCAAAGTCCCGGCAATGGGCTCCTTGCAGCCGTCGGAGTTTATGAAAATATTTCTGATCATGGCACTGGCAAATGTCAGTTCAAGCCATCATCTTAAGAATCAGGTCAAAACCATCCAGACGGATTTTTGGCTTCTCATTAAGCTCGGAATCGTAACACTCATTCCTTTGGCATTAATCATGCAGCAGCCTGACCTTGGAACATCTCTCGTATTAATAGCGATTTTATCCGGTATGGTTATTATATCCGGAATCTCCTGGAAAATTATCGTACCGATTTTTTCGGGAATAGCAGCCTTTGGAGCAGTTATCATTTATCTGGTTTTATGGCAGCCGAAAATATTGGATAAATATTTGGGAGTAAAGCAATATCAATTAGGCCGGATTTATTCGTGGATCGATCCTTATAATTATCAAAGCAATGAAGGCTTTCAATTAACCAAATCCCTATTGGCAATAGGTTCGGGACAGACGACAGGAAAGGGTCTGGACGGGCGCGAGGTCTATCTTCCAGAGGGGCATACAGACTTCATTTTCACCGTTATAGGGGAAGAGTTCGGATTCATCGGCTCGAGCATCGTCATCAGTTTATTCTTTTTGCTCGTTTATCACATTACGAAAATAGGCATGGATACCAAGAACAATTTCTATACGTACCTCTGTGTAGGCATTATCAGCATGATTACCTTTCACGTATTCCAAAACATTGGAATGACAATCGGTGTCCTGCCGATAACAGGTATCCCGCTGCCATTCATTAGCTATGGAGGAAGCTCGCTGATGGGCAACATGCTTGGCATGGGGCTTATCTTCAGCATCCGTTACCATTATAAAAAATATATGTTCTCAACTGATTCCTAATCGGCAGAGTCTGTATGTTAGGAGGGCAAGCGCATTTTATGTGCTTGTCTTTTTTTTGCCGTTTGACACAGGACTAGGGCAGACCATGCGCTTGCGCTTTCTGTGTATTTTGGAGTGGGTTTTTAGGCTTGTTTTTGGGTTTTTTATCCTGATTATCAGGGTACTATATACTATTCGAGAACAGCGGGAGGACAGGTACATGAATGGGATTAGGAAAAATCACCTTGGAATTTCTCTCCCTTTTGATTTTATTATTTTGATTTTAATAGATGCTGCTGCTGCGGTTTACGGAGAAAACAACGGGCTTGTCTGGCTGCTGTTCATTCTTCTGCATATTGTCTGTGCTGCAGGTTATGTAAATAGACGTTCCTTCCAAAAGCCAGGTCATCTTGAACCATGCATACCAGGCGGATATGGAGTTACGGATGCGGAGGGGAAGATCCTTACTCTTAATGAAGCAGGAAAACAAATTCTTGGAATAGAAAGCGGAGAAGGATTTGCCGGCATCTGGGATGTTACAGACAGAGACGGCAAGGTAAAAAAAACATGCCCTATTCTCCTCGGGCTGGAAAACCATGCAGCGGGACAAAAAGAAATTATAGGCCTAAAAAGCAAAAAAACTGGGCGTATTGAAAAGTGGCTTATTGTTCAGTGGCAGCCTTTTTCATCCTCTGCAGGCAGTAGCAGAACTGCTCTTTCTTTTACAGAAATCACTGAAGTCATGAGGGTGGATCACTTATTAAAAGAGAAGAATAAGCAATTGCAGAATCTGTCACTTACAGATGGTTTAACGGAGATTCCCAACCGCCGTTACTTTGACATTCTTATTAAAGAGCTTTGGAGGGAAATGAAGGATAAAAAAGGTGATCTTTCATTAATCATGCTGGATATTGATTGCTTTAAAAGCTATAACGATACTTATGGCCATATTGAGGGTGATGCCTGTTTAAGAAGCACGGCTGAGGCTTTAAAAAAAGCTGCGGGCGAAAAGGGGACGGTTTTCAGATACGGCGGGGAGGAATTTGCTGTTCTTTTGCCGTATACAGACTACCGTTCTGGGAGGAAGCTTACTGAAGAATTGATGTCTGCAGTTGAAAATCTCCGGATCACCCACGAATCATCTTTTCATAAACCTTATGTGACAGTTAGTGCGGGAATCGCAACTATAAGGCCGAATATGCCGGAAACGCTCCAGGATTTCATACAGCTTGCAGATGACCGGCTATACGAGTCAAAAAGAAACAGATCTTATAGAACAGAATCTGTTCTAACTAAATGAGCATTAACATAATGCAGGGCGCCAAGTCTGCCTTGGTGCCCTGTGCAAGTTAAGAACTTTTGTTTTTTAATATGTTCTGTGATGCGATCCCGTTGTTATACCGGGTTGATTGGAGTATAACGTGCGAGACTCATGCGGGATTAGCGGGAAGCTGAGAAGGCTCACCGCCTCCCCGCGGAAAGCGAGCATCCTGGAGCGGAAATCAGCCCTTGATCCATAGCAACAAAGTTTACGAAAACAGCCTATTTGAAAAGATTATGCTATTGAAGCTCCTGCTGGCTGTAGGGAAGCTGGTTTTTATAACCCGTAAACTGCTGAAATGATTGGCTTATTTTCTGAGGTTCCGCTTTTTCAAGAGAATACCATCCCATCTCGAACATTAAATTATACAATGTGCGCTGCATATTCTTCGTCTCAGTGGAAATGTTCAGCAATTCGTTGTAAAGCCCTGAATGGCTGGCTTCATTTAATGCAATAGAATATGAAGAATTAAAATACTTTTCTGTAGAAAGCATATCATTTAAAAAGTCGCGATCATTCATTTGGGCTGTCTTTGGTACGGATGTTTCCGGATTTTGAATCTTATTCTGATCTGGCATCTTATATTCTCCTGTTCTATAAATGTTTATTGGAGCTGATTTCCGCTTGATTGCTGTCCTTTATTTAAATGTGAAAGGATGGTTTCATAGTGGCGCTGATGCATTTGGCCACATTGATTCAGTGCCTCCACCACTTTCTGGTCCTGGCACTGTTCGGCGAAGAAGCGGGCCTTTTTTACAGCCAGCAGGTTCCAGGAGAGCATGTCTGTCAAATACATGGCATCTTTTGAAGATAAAATTTGGGGCGGCTGTTGCATGATTTGTGCACTGGCGCCTTGCTGGTTTTGATTTGCATTTTGCTGTTGCATGGTTTTGCCTCCTTGTCAAATTCATTCCTCTATAAACTTCCCTGTTCCCCGTGGTATATACCTCAATAATTTGTATCCAAATATAGTTTTAAATGATAAAATAATGGTGTCGAAATTTTGGTTATTTTCTGTTTTAACAAACTATAAACCGTTTTCAGGGGGATGCAATATGGAACAAACAATGAGGAATTTTTTTCTCTTTTTATCTAAAAATAGAGGCTTGACCAAGATGGCCAAAAGATATGGTTTGAGGTTCGGCGCTTCCCGATTTGTAGCAGGAGAAACAGTTGAGCTTGCTTCAGAAGTTATAAAGGATTTAAATAATAAGGGGTTGTCTGTAACTATCGATTACCTTGGAGAATTTGTGGATAATGAAAAGGAAGCCAATGAAATGGCGGATAATTGCATTGTGGCAATCAAGGAAATCGGCAGGCGCGGATTGGATTCTCAGCTTTCTCTTAAAATGACATCAATGGGTCTGGATATAAATGAGAGCGTTGTCATGAATAACATGAGGAGAATTCTGGAAGCGGCAAAGGAAAATCAAGTGTTTGTCACGATTGATATGGAAGATTTCGCCCGATGCGGAATAACAATTGATATTTTCAAGAAGCTTAAATCAGAATACGATAACATTGGCACAGTCATCCAGGCATATCTTTACAGGACTGAACAGGATATTAAAGACCTGAATGTATACAGCCCAAATCTCCGTCTTGTAAAAGGTGCGTATAAGGAATCACCTGAGGTTGCTTTTCCGGAAAAGAAGGATGTAGATGATAACTACAAAAAAATCATAAAAATGCATCTTCTGAACGGTAACTATACAGCAGTTGCCACCCATGATGATGCTATAATTGAGTACACCAAAAAACTGGTAAAGGAATATAATATTCCGAACGACCAGTTCGAGTTTCAAATGCTGTTCGGCATCCGCAATGAACGGCAGCTTGAACTTGCTAAAGAAGGCTATAAGATGCGTGTGTATGTCCCTTATGGAACAGACTGGTACGGATATTTCATGCGGCGCCTGGCAGAGCGGCCTGCCAATGTTGCCTTTGTATTAAAAGGAATTTTTAAATAAACGTTTAAGGGAAAAGCCAGGCCGCCATAAGCATGGCTTTTCCCCGATAAAACGGGAAGCTTCCCCGCTTTGCTTCTTAAAGGTAAACGGGGTATGACTGTCCGGAAATGCAGGTTCAGCTATCCGTCAAAAGAAGCCTGATGCAGGAAATTGGCTTCAATTTATCTTTTATACTGATTGTTCTGGCTGTTCACCTTATTTTTCCCGCCTTGCTCCGGAGATGGACCGGCGTTTCCTTTTACGCTGGCAGCACTTACTGCAGCCTTTGTGGGATCTTGTTTTCTTTTCATGCTATTTCACCTCGCGTTCTATAATAGTTTCTGCAGAGAAGCCGCCAATCATGAGAGGAAGTTATTTTCAAAAAAGTAATGGACAATAAATTCAAATTTTCTGGTATTTTTTGATTGCGGAATTTTCTAAAATATTCTATAGTTATTATAGGGAAAATGAATTTATATTTTTTTGCGAGAAAAATGAATGAGCATTCATTCAATACACTTCGTAAGGGGGATATGATTTTGGTTCGTCAAATACGAAAGGCTGCAGTTCTTGGATCAGGAGTAATGGGATCAGGAATTGCTGCACACCTTGCTAACATCGGCATTCCAACTTTATTATTAGATATTGTTCCTCGGGAGCTTTCTGAGGATGAAAAGAAAAAGGGCTTAACACTGGAAGATAAACAGGTACGCAACCGGATCAGCCAAACAGCCAAGCTTAAGCTTCTTAAACAGAAACCGGCTCCATTGACTGCGAAAAAAAATCTCGCTCTTATTGAAGCAGGAAACCTGGAAGATGATTGGGAGCGCCTCAAAGATATTGACTGGGTCATTGAAGTTGTTGTTGAAAATCTGGAAGTCAAAAAAAATGTTTTTTCAAAAGTAGATCAATACCGCAAGCCTGGAAGCATTATAAGCTCTAATACTTCAGGGATATCAATTGAAGCTATGGCAGAGGGCCGTTCAGAGGACTTTCAGAAAAATTTCCTCGGCACCCATTTCTTCAATCCGCCACGTTATTTAAAATTGCTGGAAGTGATCCCTACTCAATTCACAGATCCTGAAGTGCTGTCATTCATGAAGCAATTCGGTGAAGATATATTAGGCAAAGGCGTTGTAGAAGCAAAAGATACACCAAACTTTATCGCGAACCGCATTGGTACATACGGGCTATTGGTGACTGTCCGTGAAATGCTTGAAGGCGGCTATAGCGTAGGTGAAGTGGATTCAGTAACTGGCCCGATGATCGGAAGGCCGAAAAGCGCTACATTCCGCACTTTGGATGTTGTAGGTTTAGATACCTTTTCACATGTTGCCAAAAATGTGTATGACCAGGTAGATGGAGCAGAAAAAGAAGTTTTCCAATTGCCTGATTTCATGAAAAAAATGCTTGATCAAGGATGGCTTGGAAGCAAGTCCGGACAGGGCTTCTTTTTGAAAAAAGGCAAGGAAATCCTGGAGCTGAATCCTGAAACACTTGAATATGAAGAAAGAAAGAAATTAAAAACAGCATCGACAGAATTAAGCAAGCAGGCTAAAGGCGTCCCTGCTAAAATGAAAGCGCTTGTATACAGTGAGGATCGTGCCGGCCAGCTTTTATGGAATGTATTAAAACCTGTACTCCTTTATTCTGCGGAACTCCTTGGTGATATCGCTGATGATATCCTTGCCATCGACCAGGCTATGAAATGGGGATTCGGCTGGTCAATGGGACCATTTGAAACATGGGATGCAATTGGCCTCGAAAAATCGGCTGCAAGGATGGAGAAAGAGGGCCACACTGTGCCGCAGTGGATAAAGGATATGGCTGGAAAAGGATTTGAATCTTTTTACAGGCAGGAAGCTGGAGAAACCTCCTACTACAGTAACGGAGAATACAAGGAGATCACTGAGAATCCAAAGGTGATCAATCTTAAAAAAATAAAACAGCAAAACGGAGTAATTAAGAAAAACAGCGGTGCAAGCCTGATTGATATCGGAGATGGTATTGCCTTGCTTGAATTCACGTCCCCTAATAATGCAATTGGACTTGATATTATCCAGATGATCAACTACGCAGTGGATGAAGTAGAAGCGAATTACAAGGGCCTTGTCATCGGGAATCAGGGGAAAAACTTCTGCGTCGGCGCCAATATCGCCATGATGCTCATGGAAGCGCAGGATGACAACATCTTTGAATTGGATATGGTGATCAGCCAATTCCAAAAAGCGATGCTGAAAATTAAATATAGCGCAAAACCAGTTGTAGCGGCTCCTTTCAATATGGCTCTTGGAGGGGGAGCGGAGGTTTGCCTCCCTGCAGCACATATCCAGGCCTCCACAGAAACCTACATGGGGCTCGTGGAAGTCGGAGTAGGATTAATACCAGGAGGCGGAGGCACTAAAGAGCTTTATTACAAGCATCTGAAGAGCATGCCGCACGGGGTTGAATTTGATCTGCAAAAGGTAGCCAACAAGGTGTTTGAATCTGTAGCCATGGCTAAAGTATCCACTTCAGGAGAAGAAGCACGGGAAAATAATTTCCTGAATTTTGCTGACGGGATTAGCGTCAACCCTGATCATTTGCTGTATGATGCCAAACAGGCAGCACTGTCGCTGTATGAAGCTGGATATACAGCTCCTGCGAGGGTGAAGATTCCTGTAGTCGGTGAAACAGGATATGCTGCCTTATTACTGGGAGCAGAGTCGATGCGTCTGACAGGATTTATTTCTGATCATGATATGAGCATTGCCAAGAAATTGGCCTACGTTCTTGCGGGAGGCAAGGTGCCATATGGTACAGAAGTCGATGAGCAGTACCTGCTTGATCTGGAAAAAGAGGCATTTTTAAGTTTGATAGCACAGCCTAAATCTCAGCAGCGGATGCAGCATATGCTCCTTAAAGGCAAGCCGCTGCGCAATTAAGATTAAATGAAGAATGTAAAAAATGATTAACTAACTAAAAGCGCCGGTTTATGTGCAGGCAGATGTATCAGCGGGAAGAAAATCGGCTGGGCAGCAAAGAAATCTTTGTCTGCTGCAGCCGTTCCATACTGATTCCAAGGAGTCTGAACTATTCAATCAGGCGCTGCGTTCTAATAAGGAGGATCCCTCATGAGAGAAGCGGTAATAGTGGCTGGAGCAAGGACTCCGGTTGGTAAATCGAAAAAAGGGTCGCTTGCAAACGTCCGTCCGGATGATTTAGGGGCTCTTGTAGTAAAAGAGACTTTAAAACGCGCCGGAAATTACGAAGGCAATATTGATGATTTGATTATTGGATGTGCCATGCCTGAAGCGGAGCAAGGGCTAAATATGGCAAGAAACATCGGTGCTCTTGCCGGGCTTTCGCACAATGTGCCTGCCATCACCATTAACCGGTACTGCTCAAGCGGACTTCAAAGCATAGCATATGCAGCTGAGAGAATCATGCTTGGCCAAAGCGATACGGTGATTGCCGGCGGTGCAGAGTCTATGAGCCTTGTGCCAATGATGGGTCATGTAACCCGCCCTAATGCAAAGCTTGCTGAAACGGCTCCTGAATATTATATGGGAATGGGCCATACAGCAGAGGAAGTCGCGAGGAAATTCGGCATTTCACGTGAAGATCAGGATGCTTTTGCTGTAAGGAGCCACCAGAAAGCAGCCAAAGCGATTGCAGAAGGAAAATTTGCTGATGAAATCGTGCCAGTGGATGTTACATTGCGTTCCGTTGGAGCCGATCATAAGTTAAAAGAAAAGACATTTCAATTTACACAGGATGAAGGCGTACGTGAAGGAACGACTTCAGAAATCCTTGCTAAATTGAGGCCTGCATTTTCAGTTAAAGGAACTGTAACGGCGGGCAATGCTTCCCAGACGAGCGACGGTGCTGCAGCGGTCATGGTGATGGACAGCGAAAAAGCTTCCTCATTAGGACTGAGTGCGATGGGCAGGTTCAGATCTTTTGCTGTTGCCGGGGTTCCTCCTGAAATTATGGGAATCGGCCCGGTTGCCGCTATCCCAAAAGCTCTCAAGCTTGCCGGACTTGAACTATCTGATATTGGATTATTTGAGCTGAATGAAGCATTTGCTTCACAGTCCATTCAAATCATCCGGGAACTTGGCTTGAATGAGGAAATCGTCAATGTGAACGGGGGCGCAATTGCTCTGGGACACCCGCTTGGATGTACAGGTTCAAAGCTGACTTTAAGCCTGCTGCATGAAATGAAGCGCAGAAATACACAGTTTGGAGTAGTGACCATGTGTATTGGCGGAGGAATGGGTGCTGCAGGAGTATTTGAGCTTATCGGGTAATGCGGAAGGAAAACGTCTAGATTAATAGATATTCATTTCATTTAATATATTAGGAGGTAACAAGATGTCAAAATCAACTGAAAGCATAGTAAAAGGCGGCGGGTTTCTTGTAGAGGATGTTACGTATGACCAGGTTTTCACCCCTGAAGAATTCTCTGATGAACAAATTATGATTGCAAAAACGACAGATGACTTCCTGGTAAATGAAGTTCTTCCTCAGGTCGAATACCTGGAGAAGCATGAGTTTGACCGCTCCGTAAAGCTATTGAAGCAAGCGGGTGAACTTGGCCTTCTTGGAGCGGATGTTCCTGAAGAGTATGGCGGCCTTGGGCTTGATAAGGTCAGCTCAGCACTGATTTCGGAAAAACTTTCCCGTGCTGGCGGATTTTCCATCACTCATGGAGCACATGTTGGAATCGGTTCACTGCCAATCGTCCTTTTTGGAAATGAAGATCAAAAACATAAATACCTTCCATTACTGGCAACAGGAGAAAAAATTGCAGCATATGCACTCACGGAACCAGGTTCAGGTTCTGACGCGCTTGGCGCAAAAACAACGGCTAAATTGAATGCTGAAGGCACACATTATATCCTTAATGGAGAAAAGCAATGGATTACTAATGCAGGTTTTGCTGATGTATTCGTTGTGTATGCGAAGATTGATGGAGAAAAGTTCTCTGCCTTTATCGTAGAGCGTGAATATCCAGGAGTTTCTACGGGCGCTGAAGAAAAGAAAATGGGCATCAAAAGTTCATCAACACGCACGTTGATCCTGGAAGATGCCAAGGTTCCTGTTGAAAACCTTCTGGGGGAAGAAGGAAGAGGCCATGTAATCGCCTTTAACATCCTTAATATCGGACGTTATAAATTAGGTGTAGGAGCTGTGGGTGCCTCCAAGCACGCCTTTGCCCTTACAGCAGCTTATACAAACCAGCGCCAGCAATTCAAGACGCCAATTTCTTCTTTTAACTTAACAAAAGAAAAAATTTCTACAATGGCATCTAAGATTTATGCTGCAGAAAGCTCCGTTTACCGTACGGTCGGTCTATTCGAAAGCAGGATGAGCCAGCTTACAGACGAACAGGTAAAAGACGGCAAGGAAGTGGCAAATTCTATTGCAGAGTATGCCATTGAGTGTTCACTGAATAAATTTTTCGCCTCAGAAGTTCTCGACTATGTAGTGGATGAAGGCGTTCAGCTGCACGGAGGCTATGGTTTCATGCAGGAATATGAAATCGAAAGAGCTTACCGTGATTCCAGAATCAACCGGATCTTTGAAGGAACAAATGAAATCAACCGCCTGCTGGTTCCAGGCACATTCTTAAAGAAAGCTTTCAAGGGTGAGCTTCCTCTTCTTCAAAAAGCGCAAAGCCTGCAGGAAGAGCTGATGATGCTAATGCCGGAAGAGCCTGGTGAAGAGCCGCTGGCACAAGAAAAGCTGCTGGTGAAAAACGCCAAGAAAATCGGGCTGCTGGCTGCAGGGCTTGCCGCACAAAAGTTTGGGAACAAGCTTGAGCAAGAACAAGAAATCCTGATTAACATTGCTGACCTTGCTTCACTTGCATATGCCATGGAATCTGTTGTGCTTCGTACAGAAAAAGCCATTGCACAATCCGGAGAAGAAAAAAACCAGCAGAAGCTTCTTTATACTCAAATTTTCTGCCAGGAGTCATTCAACCAAATCGAGCAGCATGCGAAGGAAACCTTGGTTGCGGTAGAGACTGGCGATACGCTTCGCATCATGCTTTCTTCACTGCGCAAATTAACAAGGCATAATCCTGTTAATGTCATTGCTAAAAAACGCGAAGCTTCTGTGAAATTGTTAGACGCAGAAAAATATGTGCTTTAATTCGTAAGGCAAGCGGAGCCGCAGGGATATCCAAAATGGATATTCCTGCTTTTGCATGTGCAGCAGCTGTTTTTTTTGCTGGAAGCATAGCTTATTTTTTGAATTAATGCTTAAAAACGGGTATCCTATCGTTAGGTGGTGAAACCATGGGATTGATATTTTATTGGTATCCAAAATGCGGCACATGCAGAAATGCGAAAAAATGGCTGGACGATCATGAGGTTTCTTATGAAGCTGTCCATATAGCAGAAAATCCCCCTTCAAGGGAGCAGATTGAAGAGCTTTACCTGAAAAGCGGCTTGGAATTAAAGAAGTTTTTTAATACAAGCGGACAGAAATACAGGGAGCTTGGTTTAAAAGACAAGCTTAAGGATGCTTCTGATTCAGAAAAGCTGGATATTCTGGCCTCGGACGGAATGCTGCTGAAAAGGCCGATTGCTTCAGACGGAAATCAAGTGACAGTCGGGTTCAATGAACAGGAATACCAAAAGATTTGGCAATAGAAGAAGTTTTTTGCACCAAATCAGAGAAATCTATTTTATACTATAATAGATCATAATTTTACATAACTTGGAGGGGTATACCATGGCAACACCAAAGGATCTTCGTTATTCAGAGGAACACGAGTGGGTAAAAACAGAAGGTGATAAAGTCCGCGTCGGGATTACACATTTTGCACAATCAGAATTGGGCGATATCGTTTTTGTTGAGCTTCCTGAAGTGGGGGACGAGCTCAAGGCGGATGAGCCATTCGGCAGTGTAGAGTCTGTTAAAACGGTTTCTGAGCTTTATGCTCCAATCAGCGGCAAAGTGGTAGAAGTCAATGAAGAGCTGAATGACAACCCTGAGTATGTAAATGATTCACCTTATGAAAAGGCATGGATGGTTGTTATTGAGCCTTCTGACAGCAGTGAAGTGGAAAGCCTTATGACTTCAGAGCAATATGATGAAATGACAAACGAAGGATAATGCATGACGGGAAGGCTTCTTGCCTTCTCTATTTTTTTACGGTGCTTTTCTCGTAAACGCTGCTGCAATGGAACAAGGTGGCTGATTTTTGCTAAAGGGATGCTCGCTTTCCGGGGGCTCACGTGTTACCCGGAGTCTCGCACATTATGCTCCAATCAAAGCGACTCAACTCGGGAATCACCTAAGAACTTATTAAAATACAACAAACTTTAAGAAAAGAGCCTGCTTTTACAAAGAAAGCACTTTGGACACTTTTTTTTCCGTTTTGGGTTATTATATGAACAGGGTACGCATTTCTGTCCCGTATGTGGGCAGTGAATTCAACCCTGCCTGAAAGCCCGATTCGTTCAACCCATCATCAGCGGGGATGAGAGTGCCCTCTGCTGATGGAGGTTCACTTTATCCTTTAGCGGCGGTGATTGCATGGAATTCGGACAACCTGATAAAGTAATTATTGTAGAAGGGACTTCAGATAAAAGAAAAGTGAAAAGTGTATTGAAGGAAGAAGTGGAAATCATCTGCACCAATGGCACCATTTCAATTACAAGGCTTGACGAACTTGTTGATGAACTGGCTGAGAAAGATGTTTATATTTTAGTGGATGCTGATGAATCAGGGGAAAAGCTGCGCAAACAGTTTAAAAAAGAAATGCCAGAGGCTTACCATCTTTATATAGACCGAATGTATAAAGAAGTTGCTGCATCGCCGATGAATCATATTGCTACTGTTTTATTGGCGGCAGATATTGAGGTAAACCCCGTGTATTTAGAACAAAGGATGAATTAAGTAATTATGCAAGAGTGGAATGAAGAACAGTTAAATAATTCCTTGAAATGGAATCGGACATTTTGTTTATACCTTTACACCCCAATGTGCGGGACTTGCCAGGTTGCCTCGAAAATTCTAGCCGTTTCCCTGGAGCTGTTTCCTGATCTGGACTGCGGCAAAATGAATTTAAACTATATGGCGAATATTGCAGCTGAATATGAAATAGAAAGTGTTCCCTGCTTATTGGTTTTTAAAGAAGGAAAGCTTGATAAAAAAATATACGCCTTTCATTCTGTCCCGTATATATACGATATCCTTAAAGAAATATAAAAACATCACCATTCTTGCCCAAAAAGGCAAGAATTTTTTTATGCAGTTTAACGAAAAAGGAGAAGAGCTGCGTCGCTGTTCGGACATATAGTGTTTGGGAGTGTCTGGTTAATAGGTCAGGGCAGTTTTTGAAGAAAAGTAAAATAATTCAAATTATTATTTACATAGCATGGAGCAAGCATTAATATTTAGGGAGACGAAATAGTAAAGGGCGGATTATCAGCTATGTTTAAATTTACTGTAAAGCGTTTTGCATCTTATAACCGCAACATCAGAATGCTGCTTCTGGGCAATATTTTCATGCAGTCAGGCTTTGGCATCTTTATGGTCATTTATAATTTTTATATACGGGAGCTTGGATTCAGCGACAATGTGAATGGCCAGGTCATATCCTACGGATCGCTCGCGACCGCCTTGCTCTTGATTCCTGCAGGTTTGCTTGGAGACAAAATCGGAAGAAGAAAGCTTCTGATCTCAGGAGTGGCAGCTACCGGTTTTTTCATGCTCCTGAGATCCCTGCTTCATAGTGAAGTCAGCCTTTTGGCCATGGCTTTTTTAGCCGGAGGGGCAACAGCCTTTTTTCAGGTTTTGATCATCCCCCTTTTAGCTGAAAACTCATCAGTAAGGGAGAGGGTCCAAATCTTCAGCCTGCATTTTGCCGTAATGACAGCCGCTAATGTGGCAGGCAGTCTTTTGGGAGGTGCATTGACCGATATCCTCAAGCTTTTCATCTCTGATCTTTATGCCATCCGAATATCCTTATTGTCAGGGGGAATCATGTTCCTTTGCTCCATAGTGCCATTCCTGGCCATTGCAAAAGAGGAGCCTAAACCAATTGAATCCCATGAAAGCGATCCGGCGGGATTTGACAGGAAAAGCCTCAAGGTAATCATTCTCTTTTTTATCTCGCAGCTGCTGATTGGTACCGGGTCTGGACTTGTCATTCCTTATCTCAATTTATATTTTGCTGACCGCTTTTTCGTTTCAAACTCCATGATTGCTATTATTCTCTCGGCAGGACAGGGAGCCACGGCAGCTGCTATGCTTATCGGCCCAAGGTTTGTAAAACGCTTTGGAGAAGTTAAATCTGTTGTTATTCTGCAGATGCTGTCCCTGCCATTTTTATTGCTTACAGCATATACCCATCAATTATGGATAGCGGCCATCGCCTTTTTATTCCGGCAGGCTTTAATGAACGCAGGAAACCCCATACAGATGTCTTTAATGATGTCGCTTGTCAGCAACCGTTCTAAAGGACTGGCTAATTCAATGAACCAGATGGCCTTTAATCTGGGCTGGGCATTCATGGGGCCGGTATCAGCCTCTCTTGTCATATCATTGGGCAGCTATTGGGGATATGCAGCTGTATTTTCCATTACCGCAGGGATTTATTTGCTGGCAACAACCTTTTTCTTTATAGTGTTTAAGTCTTTGTCCAGCCGGCCGTCTTTCAAGGAGGGCGTTAGTAAGAAACCTGTATCGGGTTAATTTACATGCTTCAGGGGTGATGCGGCTGATGTCAAAACAACACGAGGCAGCAATGAGCTTCCCGCTTTTTCTTATTTCTTAGGAAATAAAGTCAAATTTTCAGTTATTTTCTGCTAATAGTCAGAAACGCTTTGAGATTATGTCGGCAATTAAGGTTAATGACAAAAATCACGGCAGGAATTTAGACGCTTTTTATCTATTCGTGATTTCCTTAGAATGTGTCTTCCTTCGGCGTATTTTTGCAGCAAGAGTAACATCGGGAAAAAATCCCAAAATAAAAATTGACTACCTCCTTAAGGGTATGCTATATTTTTGACTAAGCAAAATTTTCTGATTAATTAACTGAATCTTATCAAGAGTGGCGGAGGGACTGGCCCATCGAAGCCCGGCAACCGGTATATATCATACACGGTGCTAATTCCAGCAGAGTATCGGCTCTGGCAGATAAGGAGAGATAGCAAAGCCTCTTCTTTTTGAAGAGGCTTTTTTGTTTCTCGTTAACCTTCCAGGAATGATTTCAGACTCAGAGCCATGATTTCATTAAAAGTTGGGGGAGAAGAAAAATGGCAGAAAACAAAAATTATCGTTTTGAAACCTTGAGTATTCACGGAGGGCTGAAGGAAGATGCTACAGGAGCCAGGGCATTGCCTATTTATCAAAGCAATGCATATTTGTTCAAAGATACAGATCATGCAGCCAATCTATTTGGACTGAAGGAACCAGGGTATATTTACACGAGAATCCATAATCCGACTGTAACTGCTTTTGAAGAAAGAGCGGCACTCCTGGAAGGCGGGATCGGGGCTCTTGCCGTATCAAGCGGAATGGCTGCAATCACACTGGCCATCTTGAATATTGCTTCAGCGGGAGATGAAATTGTATCAGCTTCAACTTTATATGGAGGCACATATAACTTGTTCGCCAATACACTTCCAAGGTATGGAATCAAGGTTACCTTTGTAAAACCGGATGATCCTGAGAACTTCCGTAAAGCTATAACACCAAAGACGAAGGCAATATTCGGTGAAACAATCGGCAATCCAAGCCTTCGTGTACTTGATATAGAGAAGGTAGCAGAAATAGCCCATGAAGCAGGAATTCCGCTTATTGTGGATAATACCTTTGCAACGCCTTATTTGTGCAAGCCAATTGAATATGGTGCTGATATTATTGTGCATTCTGCTACCAAATGGCTTCTTGGCAACGGAACTGTACTAGGGGGCATCATCGTGGATGGCGGGAAATTCGACTGGAATTCCCCAGATTTTCCGGGGTTCACGGAGCCTGATCCAAGCTATGGAAATATCGTATACAGTGATGCAGCGGGCCCGGCTGCTTTTATTACCAAAGCACGTGTCCAGTTACTAAGGGATCTGGGGCCTTCGCTCAGTCCCCAAAGCGCCTTTCAATTCACTCTTGGGCTTGAGACCCTGCATGTAAGGATGAAAGAGCACATATCCAATACCGGGAAAATCATTGATTATTTAGAAAACCATCCGGCCGTAACTTGGGTGTCACACCCAGGGCATAAAGATCACCCTGATAGGAAACTGGCAGATAAATACCTTCCAAGAGGAGCAGGGGCCATTGTCATTTTTGGGATTGAAGGCGGCAGAGAAGCAGGAGCCAAGCTGATTAACTCCATACAGCTATGGTCACATGTAGCAAATGTTGGAGACGCAAAAAGCTTAATCATCCATCCTGCCAGCACAACCCATCAGCAGTTAAATAAAGATGAACTGATTCAATCTGGCGTAAGCGAGGATTTAGTAAGGCTATCAATCGGCATTGAAAATGCAGACGATTTGATTGAAGACCTTGAACAGGCGATTGAACAGGCAACTGGCCTGGCGTCCTTGGCTGTAAAATCTTTATAATTCGGAAAGAGAGGGTGCACATGCATTCTCTTTCTTCACTGATTCACGAAAAATTGTTTATCAAAGGATTTAAAATTTTTACTAACTTTTAAACGTTATGCATTGACACTTTTTCTTTCTGTATGTTACGATCACTTTCGTAATTAAAAATGAACATAATTGATGTGAACCGTCAATTACATATATCTGTTGCTCTTATCGAGAGAGGTGGAGGGATGTGCCCTATGAAACCCGGCAACCGGCAAGGATTTCCTTGAAAAGGTGCCAATTCACAAAAAGCTGATAAAGCTTTTAGAGATGAGAGAAAGGCCTTAGCTTATCTTGCCTTTCTGCTCATGCAGAAAGGCTTTTTCTGTTTAAGGCACTGATATTGGCCTTGCGCCATGCATGAAGAACAGATAATGCGCAATGATATATTGTAGATGGATACATGATTTAGCAAAAGTTTACTATGTTCATAGGCTTATACGGATAAGAGGTGGATTCAATGATAACGGTATCGAAAGTAAGTAAGCTATTTAAATCCAGCCTTGCGAAAGGCGAACCTATAAAAGCTGTTGATTCTGTAGATATCTCAATTGACAAAGGAGAAATTTTTGGGATTATCGGCTATAGCGGTGCCGGGAAAAGTACGCTGATCCGGATGCTGAACGGTCTTGAAAGGCCGACTGAAGGCTCGGTTCTTGTAGCAGGCAGAGAGATTTCCCGAATAAAGGGCGCGGAGCTTCGAAGCGCAAGACAAGAAATAAGCATGATTTTCCAGCACTTTAATCTATTATGGTCCAGGACTGTCGAAGAGAATATCTCCTTTCCCCTGGAAATTGCAGGCGTCCCGGCAAATAAGAGAAAAGAAAGGGTCAGCGAGCTTATTAATCTGGTCGGCCTAGAAGGGAGAGAGCGTGCATATCCCTCGCAGCTAAGCGGCGGACAAAAGCAGCGTGTCGGCATTGCAAGGGCGCTTGCCAACAATCCCAAGGTGCTCTTGTGTGATGAAGCGACTTCAGCACTTGATCCCCAGACTACTGATTCCATCCTGGAATTGCTCGTTGATATCAATAAAAGGCTGGGTCTTACCATTGTTTTGATTACGCATGAAATGCATGTCATCCGCAAAATCTGCCATCGTGTTGCTGTCATGGAAGGCGGCAGGGTTGTGGAGCAGGGACGTGTTTTGGAGGTTTTCCGAAATCCGACTGCGCAGATTACCAAACGTTTTGTCCAGCAGGTCACAGAACCAGAGGAAACAAAACCCGTATTGGATCATATTGGAGTCCGCTATCCAAAGGGCAAGGTCATACAGTTAACATTTATAGGAGAAAGTACAGAAAGTCCGCTCATTACCGGGCTAATCCGAAACTTCAATATCGATGTTAATATCCTCCAGGGGAAAATATCGCATACGCAAAATGGCCCTTATGGCACTCTGTTCATACATGTTGATGGAAAAAGCGATGAAATCACCCGTGCGATCACGTATTTAAATGAGCAGCAGGTAGGCGTGGAGGTGATATCAAATGCTGACTGATTTACTTCCAAATGTGGTTTGGGCAGATATGTGGGCAGCGACGAAAGAAACCTTATACATGACTGGTTTTTCATTGGTTGCTACATTTATTTTAGGCATTTTGCTTGGAACACTATTGTTTCTGACTTCTAAAGGTCAAATGTGGGAAAATAAAGCAATTAATGTCCTTGTTTCCGCGGTGGTCAACATTTTCCGTTCCATTCCTTTTATCATCCTGATTATTTTGCTGATCCCATTTACCCTGTTTTTGGTGAAGACCATGCTGGGTCCTGAGGCAGCTTTGCCAGCCTTAATTATTGGAGCAGCGCCCTTTTACGCCAGAATGGTGGAAATCGGGCTTCGCGAGGTTGATAAAGGTGTTGTGGAAGCAGCAAGATCAATGGGTGCAAAAACAAGTACTATCATCTTTAAGGTGCTGCTGCCTGAATCCATGCCGGCGCTTATTTCTGGCATTACTGTAACTGCAATAGCCCTAGTCGGCTATACTGCGATGGCCGGGGCAATTGGAGCAGGAGGGCTTGGAAATCTTGCATATTTGCAGGGATTTCAGCGGAGTAATAATGATGTTACTTTTGTTGCTACAATCACCATATTAATCATCGTATTTATCATTCAGTTTATTGGAGACATTATTTCATCCAAATTGGATAAAAGATAAAAAAAAATGAAATCTGGAGGAATACACAATGAAAAAGAAAAAGTGGTTTGCGGCTTTTGCGGCTTCGGCGGCACTGGCATTGGGGCTTACAGCCTGCGGAACAAGCGATAGCGGGAAGTCAGGGTCTGATGATAAGAAACTGATTGTGGGGGCTTCAAATATTCCCCATGCTAAAATATTGGAACAGGCAAAGCCTCTCTTGAAGAAAAAAGGCGTGGATCTTGAAATTAAAGTATTCCAGGATTATATTCTTCCGAATAAAGCACTTGCCAATAAAGAAATTGATGCTAACTATTTCCAGCATATCCCTTACATGGAATCACAAATGAAGGACCAGGGCTATAAATTTGAAAACGCCGGCGGAATTCATATTGAGCCAATCGGCATCTACTCGAAGAAATATAAAAAACTTCAGGATCTTCCAAAAGGCGGAACAATCATCATGAGGGACGCAGTGGCAGATGAAGGCCGCATTCTTTCCATCTTCCAGCAAAATGGACTTATTAAGCTGAAGCCGGGTGTGAAGAAAACAGATGCGACTATAAAGGATATTGTGGAAAACCCTAAAAAATTAAAATTCCAGCCGAATATCGAAGCAGGTTTATTGCCTCAGGTATATAAGAATAATCAGGGCGATGCTGTAGTCATCAATGCAAACTATGCACTGGATGCAGGCTTAGACCCGGTACATGACCCAATTGCGGTTGAATCAGGCAAAGATAATCCTTATGTCAATATCATCACGGTCCGCAAAGGCGATAAAAACAGAAAAGACATCAAAACGTTAGTTGAAGTTCTGCATTCGAAAAAAATCCAGGATTATATCACGAAAACATATAAAGGCGCTGTATTGCCTGTAGATAAATAAGTAAAAGGAGCGGCCTATAATGGGCCGCTTTTTCTATATTGCTCTCGCAGCAGTTCCTGCATAGTTGATCATTAACCGTCCATACTATGAAGGAAAATGAAACAAGGAGATGAAAGCATTTGAATAATGAACCCAGGAATGTAACTGAAAGTGTACTTCATGATTATAAAACCGGAATCGGAGTATTTCTGGAAAAAATGCCTGAGCTCGGCAGCAAATTCAATGCATTTACTGAAGCATGTTTCCAGGCAGGCGCACTTTCTCAAAAAGAGAAACAGCTGATTGCACTTGGGATAAGCCTATATACACAAGATGAGTATTGCATCATTTATCATGTTAAAGGATGTCTTGACCAGGGGGCCAGTGAGCAGGAGATTCATGAAGCAATTGGCGTAACGGCTGCATTTGGCGGAGGAGCGGTAATGAGCCAGGCAGTTACCCTGGTACAGGATACGATCCAGGAATTATCGGAATTTCATTAATCATGAATGCAAAAGCTTTAATGTTTTCTGTAAGCTTAAGCAATCAGAGGGTATTTGGAGCAATTCTCCATCTGGCAGCGATTTTCCTGAGCAAAGCCCATATGTTACGTTTTAACCCATTTTCATAAGGGTATAAGGACTTTGAACAATGATTTTGACTCATGTTAAAATTAAGCTGTTCTATAAAAGATGAAAGGATTGATTCATTATCAACTCTCTAGATTTACAAGTTACAGGTGAAATGGAAAAGGCTATGCAGCAATCACATGGAATTGGCTACAGCGAATACAGCAGGAGATTGGATACCCGGATCCAGGTCGAAAAACGAAGAGAGAAAGATTATGAACAAGGCAATCTGTTAGTGAATCATCTTAATCGAAGAATTCATTCTTAATGGATTTTAAATGAAAATTAAATATGACTGCCTCCCGCGGAGATAATGGTGAGCGAATCAAGAAGAAGGTATGCTTGATTTCTTAAACTTTATGCATCGCGGGTTTTTTTATTGAATAGGCCCGTGTTTTGAGGAAGAAGAACAGGATTAGTAAGTGCCCGAATGAATAATGCGATATTAAGAGATGCTATAATATGGAAGGAAGCGGAAAACTTATAAATATGTTTTCATTTTGACTTATAAGGGCCATGCGGTGATATTAGGGGATACAATGAAAATCCCTCTTTATTAGTTGCTTCCAGATTTCATTTGATATAAGATTGTAATGAGAATAAATTGAGAATCACTTTTGAAAATAAATAGAAGGAAAAATGCGTAATTTTTCAGTCTATTATTATGATATTAGTTTACGGAGGTATGAAAATGTCAGGATCAACTTTAACGATTAAAGATCTGCACGTATCAATCGATGGAAAAGAAATTTTAAAAGGGGTTAACCTTGAAGTGAAGGGCGGAGAAATCCATGCAATCATGGGCCCGAATGGTACAGGTAAATCTACTCTTTCTTCAGCAATCATGGGACATCCTAAATATGAAGTAACAAGCGGAAGCATTACATTTGACGGTGAAGACGTTCTGGAAATGGAAGTTGACGAGCGAGCAAGAGTCGGCCTTTTCCTTGCCATGCAGTACCCAAGTGAAATCAGCGGTGTAACGAACGCGGACTTCCTTCGTTCTGCGATTAACAGCCGCCGCGAAGAAGGCGATGAAATTTCATTAATGAAGTTCATCCGCAAAATGGACGAAAAAATGGAGTTTCTTGAAATGGACGAAGACATGGCACAGCGTTACCTTAATGAAGGATTTTCCGGCGGAGAAAAGAAGCGCAATGAAATTCTTCAACTAATGATGATTGAGCCTAAAATTGCCATTCTTGACGAAATTGACTCCGGTTTGGATATCGATGCTCTTAAAGTTGTTTCAAAAGGAATCAATGAAATGCGCAGCGAGGATTTCGGCTGCCTGATCATCACTCACTACCAGCGTCTGCTGAACTACATCACTCCTGACTTTGTCCACATTATGATGCAGGGACGCGTTGTTAAATCTGGAGGTCCTGAACTGGCACAGCGCCTGGAAGCAGAGGGCTATGATTGGATTAAGCAAGAATTAGGCATTGAAGACGAAACTGTCGGCCAAGAAGCGTAAGTAGGGGGATTGGAATGACTACCGAAACAAAACTACCATTTGATCAGGAGTACATCAGCTCCTTCTCTAAACAAAATAATGAACCTTCATGGCTTATGGAGCTCAGGACCAAATCACTTTCCGGTCTTGATGCGCTTCCAATGCCAAAACCTGATAAAACAAAGATCGATAAATGGAATTTCACTGCTTTCAGCAAACACATTGTTGAAAGTGAAGCTTTTGCATCTTTGGAAGACCTTCCGGAAAGCGTGAAAAGCCTTGTGCATCTTGAAGAAAGCAAAAACCTGTACATCCAGCGGAACAATACTGCTGCGTTTTCAAGACTTTCTGATGAATTGAAGGAGCAGGGTGTCATCTTCACCGATATTTTCACAGCAGCTCGCGAGCACAGCGATCTTGTCGAAAAATATTATATGAAAAATGGCGTTAAAGCAGATGAGCACCGCCTGGCAGCTTTGCATGCTGCTTTGGCTAACGGCGGTTCTTTCCTTTATGTTCCGAAGAACGTGGAAATTAAGGAGCCGATGCAGGCAGTATTCCTGGTCGACAATCCTGAGACTGCATTATTCAACCATGTATTGATTGTGGCTGAAAGCAACAGCTCAGTGACATATGTAGAAAACTACATCTCCACTGTAGAATCCAGCCAGGGAATTGCAAACATCGTAACAGAAGTTTTTGCAAATGATAATGCACGCGTTGCTTATGGTGCGGTTGATACCCTGTCAAAAGGCTATACAACGTACGTAAACCGCCGCGGGGTGGCAGGGCGCGATGCACGGATTGAATGGGCCCTTGGATTAATGAATGACGGCAATACCATTTCTGAAAACATCACTTATCTTATGGGAGATGGATCATTCGGAGATACAAAAATGGTTACTGTAGGCCGCGGAGAACAAAAACAAAACTTTACGACTTCCATTATTCATTACGGGCTTCGCTCTGAAGGGTATATTTTAAAGCATGGCGTCGTGAAAGACAGTGCGTCTGCCATTTTTAACGGAATCGGTAAAATAGAGCACGGTGCAACAAAAGCAAATGCTGAACAAGAATCAAGAGTTCTTATGTTAAGCGAAAAGGCACGCGGAGATGCAAACCCGATCCTTCTTATTGACGAAGATGATGTTACTGCAGGACATGCAGCATCGGTTGGCCGCGTTGACCCAGTCCAGCTTTACTATTTAATGAGCCGCGGAATTCCGAAGCAAGAGGCGGAAAGGCTTGTAATCCATGGTTTCCTTGCACCGGTTGTTAATGAACTGCCTGTTGAAGGAGTTAAGAAGCAATTGGTTGAGGTAATCGAAAGGAAAGTTAAGTAATGAATCCATACGAAATTCGCAAGCATTTCCCTATCTTAAATCAGGAAGTGAATGGCAAGCCATTGGTATACCTTGACAGTGCAGCCACTTCCCAAAAGCCATCTTCTGTAATTGAGTCAATTGATAAGTACTACCGCGAATATAATTCCAATGTCCATCGCGGTGTCCATACACTTGGAACAAAAGCAACAGATGCATATGAAGGGGCTCGTGAAAAGGTTCGGAAATTCATTAATGCTGCTTCTACAGAAGAAGTCATCTTTACAAGAGGAACGACTACTGCCTTGAACACAGTGGCAAGAAGCTATGGAAAAGCAAACTTGTCGGAGGGTGATGAAATTGTCATCTCTTATATGGAACACCACAGCAACATCATCCCTTGGCAGCAGGTTGCCAAAGAGACCGGCGCTTCATTGGTATACCTTCCGCTTCAGCAGGATGGCACGATCTCCCTTGAAGATGTCAGGAAAACGGTGACAAGCAAAACCAAAATCATTTCCATTATGCAGGTGTCCAATGTTTTGGGAGTAATTAATCCTGTTAAGCAAATTGCTGAGATTGCCCATGACAATGGTGCTATAATGGTAGTAGATGGTGCACAAAGCACACCGCATCTTAAAGTCGATGTCCGCAGCCTGGATTGTGATTTCTTCGCATTTTCAGGACATAAAATGGTTGGACCCACTGGGATTGGCGTTTTATACGGAAAAAAAGAGCTTCTGGAAAATATGGAGCCCATTGAATTCGGCGGGGAAATGATCGACTTTGTAGGCCTATATGACTCTACTTGGAAAGAGCTGCCGTGGAAATTCGAAGGCGGGACACCGATTATTGCCGGTGCCATCGGACTCGGTACTGCTATCGATTTCCTTGAAGAAATCGGGCTTGAACATATAGAAGCACATGAACATAAACTGGCAGCATATGCCCTAGAGAAAATGTCCGCGGTTGAAGGACTGCAGATTTATGGACCAATGGATGCTAAGCAGCGCGCTGGCGTTGTCACCTTCAATATTGGAGATGTTCATCCGCATGATGTGGCAACCGTCCTTGATGCTGAGGGAATTGCTGTAAGGGCAGGACATCACTGTGCACAGCCGCTTATGAAATGGCTCGATGTTTCAGCAACGGCCAGAGCCAGTTTTTACCTCTACAATACAGAGGAAGACATTGATAAGCTTGTAGAAGGGCTCGTCAAAACAAAGGAGTATTTCAGCAATGTCTTTTAATAACTTAGATACACTCTACCGGCAAGTCATCATGGATCATTACAAAAATCCTCGCAACAAAGGAACACTTGAGGATGGAAGCCTGACTATTGATATGAACAACCCTACTTGCGGCGACCGTATTCGTTTAACCATGAAAGTGGAAGACGGGAAGGTAAGTGACATAAAGTTTGACGGAGAAGGCTGTTCAATCTCTATGAGTTCCGCTTCTATGATGACTCAGACGATTAAAGGGAAAGATATAGATACAGCTTTAAAGCTTGCGGGTACTTTTTCTAACATGGTTCAGGGTAAAGAATATGATGACTACGGTGTTGACTTAGGAGACATGGAGGCCCTTCAAGGAGTTACCAAGTTCCCTGCACGAATCAAATGCGCTACCCTGGCTTGGAAAGCAATGGAAAAAGGCTTGCAGGAAGAAAATTGATAAATGAAGTTTGAAGCGTTTGGTTTATTAAAAAGATAAGAAAGTTCATCTTAACTTTCTTAACCCAGCGCCCAGCCCATCCAGGCCATAAGGGCCATCTGTAATAAGGCGTTTTATGCTTGCAGCGGCTGAGCTGACGCCTGGGCTTTTTAAGCGAAACGCTTCATCCATTTATGAAATGGAGGAATATGAACTATGGCTAAGAAAATGCCTGAAATCGGCGATTACAAATATGGTTTTGCAGATCGCGATGTGTCGATTTTTCGTTCAAAACGGGGACTTACCAAAGAAATCGTTGAAGAAATCTCACGCATGAAAGAAGAACCGCAATGGATGCTTGATTTCCGTCTTAAATCTCTGGAGCATTTTTATAAAATGCCTATGCCTCAATGGGGCGGGGACTTGATGAGCTTAAACTTTGATGAAATTACCTATTATGTTAAGCCGTCTGAGAAATCTGAAAAGTCATGGGATGAAGTTCCTGATGAAATTAAACAAACCTTTGATAAATTGGGAATCCCTGAAGCTGAGCAAAAATATCTTGCGGGTGTTTCTGCACAGTATGAATCGGAAGTTGTTTATCACAATATGAAGGAAGATCTTGAAGAAATGGGCATTGTCTTTAAAGACACTGATTCCGCTCTTAAAGAAAATGAAGACATTTTCCGCGAGCACTTCGGAAAAACCATTCCTCCTACCGATAATAAGTTCGCTGCATTGAATTCTGCTGTCTGGTCCGGAGGCTCATTCATTTACGTGCCAAAGGGCATAAAAGTGGATACGCCGCTTCAAGCTTATTTCCGGATTAACTCAGAAAACATGGGACAATTCGAACGTACGCTAATCATTGTTGATGAAGGTGCATCTGTTCATTATGTAGAAGGCTGTACAGCACCGGTTTATACGACGAACTCTCTTCACAGTGCAGTTGTTGAAATCGTAATCAAGAAGGACGCATATTGCCGTTATACAACAATCCAGAACTGGGCGAACAATGTCTATAACCTGGTTACCAAGCGCGCTGTTTGTGATGCAAATGCAACAATGGAATGGATTGACGGAAACATTGGTTCTAAGTTAACTATGAAATATCCGGCAGTCATCCTAAAAGGCGAAGGCGCCCGCGGCATGACCCTTTCCATTGCAATTGCAGGAAAAGGGCAGCATCAGGATGCTGGAGCAAAAATGACCCACCTTGCACCAAATACATCATCAACTATTGTGTCTAAATCCATCTCCAAGCATGGCGGAAAAGTGACATATCGAGGAATTGTACACTTCGGCCGCAAAGCAGATGGCGCACGTGCTAACATCGAGTGCGACACATTAATCATGGATAATCAGTCTACTTCTGATACGATCCCTTACAATGAAATTCTTAACGACAACATTTCCCTTGAGCATGAAGCGAAAGTTTCCAAGGTTTCTGAAGAGCAGTTATTCTATCTGATGAGCCGCGGAGTTTCTGAGCAGGAAGCAACCGAAATGATCGTCATGGGCTTCATTGAACCATTCACAAAAGAACTTCCTATGGAATATGCGGTTGAAATGAACCGTCTGATCAAGTTCGAAATGGAAGGGTCTATTGGATAATAAAGAAAAAACCTTTATATATCATGGGTTTGAGTGGTTTATATAAAGTGTAAAATTATTGGCATACCGATTTGAAATTAATTATCTCTTAATGAAGAAGGCGAACTTTTGAAGTTCGTCTTCTTCAATTTTTTCAGGTAAGTATCCACTGTTGTTTTGATGCTTTTATTCCCCAATCGATTTGAAACATATTTAAGGCTTGCACCTGATTCGAGAAGAAGGACAGCATGTGTATGTCTAAATACATGGGTGCCTTTATATTCAGCACCGGCTTTTTTATAATAACTTTGGATTGTTTCACGAATGATAGAAGGTGTTAAATAATGTCCCTTATAATCTTGAAAGGTTAGGCAATCTGCATTCTTGCGGAATCTTTCATTTCCTAAAATCAATTCATTTTGCTTTAACTTTTTTAATTCCCGTAATAAATCTTGGCCAATTTTAATTGTTCGATAAGAAGCAGCATTTTTTAATGTTGTTTTTAACTTTGTTATTATCATCACGGTTTGTTTGTTTATCGATCTTAATCTTATCACCATCAATATCTTCCCATCTTAAAGATGACCGAAGAAATAGAGCAATTTCCCAATCTCATGAACACGTACTCGAATGGTACCGGGTTTTACATCTTTTGCTTCACTCCGGAGAGCTAAATAAAGGAGACATCACGCTTGTGAATAGACAGTACCGCATTATTAACAACCAAGTGGCAGCATCTCAAAATTCCTTTCCCAAAGAGCTTCCTTACGTATTAAAGCCATCCTGAAGATATAGATTACCAAGAAATCGAGGACATTCGCCATTGCTCATTGAAAACTGCTGCCGTTCCTCATCGAAATATAGACAAGGACTGTATACTTGGGAAAACTATAAAGATTTGAAAATTCATTTGTATGTTTATCCAAAATTTTATGAAAAAAATCAACAATATTTTATGGATTTCTCCATACCAATTTAGTAATATTAATATTATCATTTAGTTAGAATATTTCAAAAAATATGATAATTTAACATATCTGATAATGATAACGCTTCCAGCCACCCGGAATTGTTATATTTTTTGAAAAAAACTAAGAAATGGGGGATTTGATTGTATAAAACGGCTAGTGGAGAAGAAATTTTCGTAATTGATGCCCATATCGCTTTGTGGGATGGGAGCAAGGAAAATCAACTAAATATCCATGGAGATCAATTTATTAGCTGTTTTTACGATTACCACAAAAACTTGAGTCCAAAAGAATATCTTTGGCCAAAAGAAAAATTTGTGAAATACGAACCTGAAACGCTGGTAAACGACGTGCTAGTAAAAGGATACGCGGACATGGCCATTTTCCAGCCGGTCTACTTGAAAGAATTCTATAAAAATGGTTTTGGTGATTTTGATGCCAACGAAGCGCTAGCAAAGCAATATCCCAACCGCTTTATTTGCAATGGTACATTTGATCCCCGCCATGAACATGAGGGGTTGGAAAAACTAGAAGAAATGAAAGAAAAATACAATTGGCAAGGCGTTAAATTATATACAGCGGATTGGCATAAGGGATCCAAAGGCTACAAGCTTTCCGATGAATGGTCAAAGCGCTATCTGGAGAAATGCGTCGAGCTGGGAATCAAGAACATCCACATACACAAAGGTCCGACAGTTACTCCTTTGAACCGTGATGCATTCGATGTAGCCGATGTCGACGATGCAGCCAGCTGCTTTCCTGAACTAAACTTCATAGTGGAACATGTAGGATTACCTAGATTGGAAGATTTTTGCTGGATTGCCACGCAGGAAAAGAATGTGTATGGAGGACTCGCTGTTGCAATTTCCTTGATTCATACACGCCCTCGCTATTTTGCCGAAATTATTAGTGAATTGTTATATTGGCTCGATGAAGACCGAATTATTTTTGGCAGTGATTATGGGATTTGGGAACCGAAATGGTTAATTGAAAAATTTATTGATTTTGAACTGCCGCAAGATATTCAAGAAGAAACTGGTGTCACGTTTGATTTGGACGTAAAGAAGAAAATTCTAGCTGGGAATGCAGCCAGGATTTATAACATCGACATTGACGCTCAAAAAGAGAAGCTCCGTACATGCAGACTTGCGGCGATGCAAGTTTAATGGAATAACGCATTAACAATAGATTAACTGCACAGGGAGGTGTTCAGCGTATATGAATAGGCTAGAACAAGTCTATACGATGTTGGATAAAGTATATGACCCCGAATTGGATCAGCCATTGACGGAATTGGGCTTCATCGATCATATCGAAATCCAGAAAGAAGAAGTTGAGGTCTATTTCCGATTGCCGACTTACTGGTGCTCTCCAAATTTTGCTTACATCATGGCAGAGGATATTCAGAAAAATGTGTCAGAGTTAGATTGGGTACAAGCAGTGAAAGTAAATCTTAAAGATCACTGTGCTTCGGATGAAATTAATCATGGCGCCTCTGCCGGGAAACGTTTCAGTGAATCCTTTAACGGTATGTCTGATGGTGACCTGGATCATTTGCGTAAAACTTTTGTGATAAAAGCCTTTTTAGCAAGACAAGAAAAATTAATTAAATTTTTGCGTCGCCAATGTGTTAATGATTCAGATATTGTGGGAATGTCTGTTGATCAGCTCCAGGAAATGCGGCTTTCTATAGAGGGACAATCGCTAAAGGAGAGATATCTGGAAAAAAAGGAAGCCTTAAACCACTCAAATGGTTTCGCATTTACAACTCCTGAAGACGAACAGCTCACCATGGAAGGATTCAAGGATTATCTGCAGGGTGCGAAATTCACAAGAATGAATATGGAATTTAATACTCACTATTGCAGAGTGCTCTTGGAAGCACGTTATGATTTACCATCTAAAGATGAAGTAACCCTGTTAAAAGGTTAGCTTTCGAAAATGCAAATGCATTTTTGATATAAAATAAATTTAAAAAGGAATGGTGATGTCAATGAGCAAAAATGTTTTGATCGTAACAGGAGATGCCGTAGAAGCTTTGGAAGTATTCTATCCATACTACCGCTGTATTGAAGAGGATATCAATTGTACGATTGCTTCCCCAGTTAAAAAGAAGCTTCAGACAGTCGTACATGATTTCTCGCCTGAAATGGAAACGTTTACAGAAAAATGGGCATATAAAATCGACTCCCATGCTTCTGTAGATGAGATAAATCCGGCTGATTATGATGGATTAATCATTCCTGGGGGACGTGCACCTGAATATATCCGCATGAATCCAAAAGTACAGGAAATCGCCGCTCACTTTCTTAAAGAAGATAAGCCTCTTGGCGTTATTTGCCATGGACAATTGGTGTTAACAACTGTTAGAGAATATATAAAAGGACGCGAAATGACTGCCTATTCAGCTTGCAGGCCTGAGGTAGAGGCTGCAGGTGCAACATACATTGAAGAATTGCTGCATGTCGACGGCAATATTGTTTCAGGTCATGCGTGGCCAGACTTGCCTGCATTCATGAGAGAATTCTTTAAGGTGCTAAATGTAAAGGTAGAAGCATCCGTAAAATAACACTACAGGGGCTGATCATTGTATCAGTCCTTTTTCGTTAAAATGTCCTGTTAATCTGTTCTAAAACATAATGTTGGCTAATTTGTTCTTTCAGAAGATTTCTAGTACTGTTATTGAAATTATGCAATGATTATGAATGGTGAGGATCACATGTTTCTTATTCCGGAACTTTCTACCAAAATTGTCAGGGAAGTACAGCAAGTACTCAGTGGGGATATTATCGTTGTTGATACAAAGGGTGAAATCATTGCTTCGACGCAACACGAAAGAATAGGCAACTTTCATGAAGGAGCTCAACTAGTTCTGCGTTCAAAAGAAAAGTTATACATCAATCAAACCATGACAAATAAATTAAAAGGTGTAAAAGCAGGCATCAATATGCCTATTATACTTGACGAAAAAGTGATTGGGGTAATAGGAGTAACTGGAGACCCGAAAGAAGTAGAACCATATGCTGAGTTAATTAGAAGAATGACGGAGCTGATCATAAAAGAGGCTTTTTATGCAGAACAATTAGAATGGAAAACGAAAGGCTTGGAATCATTTTTTCATGAATGGGTAAATCTCAAAATTGTCGATGAAGAGTTTCTGGAGCGCGGCAAATTAATGGGAATATCCATGAACGTGAATCATTTTTGCTGTATGCTGCAAATACCCAAAAGTGTGTTTCAAAAAAATGAAGGGCATATTCTCCAACGCAACATTTTCGAGTTATCGCAGGAATTTTTTCAAAGAAAAGATGACTATATTATTCGCTGGGGCGAAGGACGGTACTTATTGTTAAAAAGCGTGTCTCCAACGTATAACCGGGGCTGGTTCACTCGCCAGCTAAAAGAATTTAAAAGAGTCTTCGAACATAGATACAGATGCAATATCTCAATTGGAGTAGGAAAAACCTATGATGGAAAGGTTATTCATAGATCATATATTGAGGCAAAAAAAGCCCAAAAAGTGGCCCAAAAGACGGGCGGCCTCGTTTTTTACGAAGACCTCGTCATCGACGTGATACTCGAAGAAATCCCCAGAGATATGCAGCATGAGTTTTTGGAACGAACTGTAGGGATCCTGCTGGAACAACCGGAATTGATCGAAACACTGGAATGGTATATAAGCAATAATCAATCTGTAAAAGAAACTGCTTTGAAATTGCATCTTCATATCAACACCCTCTATTATCGCTTAAAACAAATTAAAGAATTAACAGGCATCGATCCAAAAGAAACGGACGGAATTGTCCTGTTCTATATAGCGCTAAGGTTCTTAAAAGATCTACATAGAGAATCTTTAAGTCTTTTGGGGGGATAACTGTAATTCGGTCAATAAGCCACTTCTAGCACTTTGTTATCTCTGTGACGCATACTTCAGCTTAGATATTCCAAACCTAGGGGAGCTGTACAAGCTCTCTTTTTTATAGAGGCATTTATGTTCAAACATGTTTCATATAGGAAACAGCTCAACCAAACTATCAATACATTCACCGCTCCATTCTCCCGTTGACTGCGGTCCTGATTGGATTCATTGATCACTCCGACAAACATCAGTTATAACACAAAAGGAACAATTATAGCTTGTACGATTATTTGGAACTTCTTTGCATCCCATCAAAAGCACAGGATCCAAATTAGGCCGCACAAAACCGGAGTACGCCGAAGGCTTTCCATTAGTAGCTCTTCTTTTTCTGCAACAATGCGTCTTTCAAATGATTGTATTATTTAACTTCTTCAAAACTAAATGATAATATAATGAAAAATGTTTTGAAGGAGAAATGTTACTGATGAAAATTGCCTTTATTTCGGATATTCATGGGAATGCGATTGCACTTGAATCTGTATTAAAAGATATTCAAAAGAAAAACATCGATAAAATTTATGTGCTTGGTGATCTTTGTTATCGCGGTCCTGATCCAAGGCGTTCCTTAGACTTAGTTCGTTCATTAAACGTAGAGGTAGTTAAGGGGAATGCTGATGAATGGGTAGTGCGAGGTGTCCAAAAAGGAGAAGTTCCTGATCAAGCTTTAGAATTAATGAATCGTGAGCGAGAATGGACAGTTTCCCAACTGCAGCAAAGTGATATAGACTACTTAGATGGCTTACCTGCTAAGCTTCACTTTGAAGTAGAAGGGGTATCTATCCATGCCTTCCACGCAACGCCGGTTAGTTTATTCGAAGTTATTACCCCAAATGAGGATGACCAGATTATAAAAGCAAAACTCATGTCATCAACAGATTCACAGGTCTATATTTATGGTCATATTCATAGGCCTTACATTCGATATATGAACGGAAAGGTAATCATGAATATTGGCAGTGTAGGATTACCTTTTGATGGACTGACAAAGGCTTCTTATGGTGTAATTGAAGTGCATAAACAAGGTTTTACTGCTTCTATTGAAAGAGTGAATGTTGATATCGAAAAAGTGATTGATCGATATAAGGAAGTACAGTACCCGAATGCGGAAATGATGATAAAGATTGTTACGAATGCTAGTCTTGAGTGATTTTGTTGGGAATGTATGTCATTTTAAAGGTGCTTTTATGAACAAGAAGAATGGATGAGGATTTAAACGGTTCCTTTGTTAAATACATTAAAATAGCCGGCTGCAATGAGCAGTCGGCCTTTTGTAGTTCCCGTTGCAAATAATCGCAGCATGATTTATCAGACAACGGAATCCATTCATTTATAATTTCCACGATCAGTTTTTTAAACAAAACCCCCTAAAACAACCTTGCCAATCGTCGAATTGCTCTCCAGCATCTTGCGGGCTTGACGAAGATTCTCTGCTCTGCTGATATGGGTCCAAGCACTTCGGCGAGCGTTGTTTTCAATTTTTCCCGTCCACTGCATCAGCGATTAGATTACGTTATTTACCTGAATGCTAATTCCCCAAGATCCGGATGCCAGCGACGGAAAGGTTCTGGTGATCATTGGGGCAGCCGGCGGCGCAGGGTATGATTATTTCATTTTGAAACACTGAAAGATCCTTTATCTATGCAGCTTCACACTTGCGGGTACCGTACCGGATTTGTGCCGGTTTCATGCCGAAATGAATTTATTTTTTAATATAAATTATTTTAAAAGATGGCTTTAAATCAATCTTCATCCTCTTTTTTTATAAATTATTTCGTCCCGTTTTAAGCAATATTAATCAAGTTCGAAATGTAAGGCTCTATCGGATAATTATTTTATTGAAAAAACTGTCATTAAGATCATCTTCATTGATCTTAATGGCAGCTTTTTTTCGTGGAATTCAGTATGATTGTCCGGGCATAATTGGGAGGGTTAATGTTTTGATTTAAAATCAAATAATCCGTGATTTATTGATGCTGTATGCGGATAGATCTTTTTATAAAGCTGGAATAGCTCCTTATAGCGCAGTACATTGTCTGGTATTGGCTCATAAATGGCATCTGATGAGGTAAAACACTCTGCACACTCCCTAAGGGATGAAAACCACTTTAAACCAGCTGCAGCAAGCATGGCTGCTCCCATTGCAGGTCCCTGTTCGCTTTTCAGTTTTATAATTTTAGCATTAAAAATATCTGCCTGAATCTGCAGCCATAGCTCATTTTTAGCCCCGCCGCCAGTTGAGACCACGATATCAATCTTTTTTCCGTTATTGCGGAATATCTCGACTGTTTCATTAATCGAGAAAACAATGCCTTCCAGCACAGCACGGGTGAAATCACGTTTTTTATGTGTGCTGTCAATCCCAGTGAAAGTGCCTCTGATTTTTGCATCCGCATGTGGTGTCCTTTCACCGGAAAGATAAGGTGCAAATAATAGGCCGTTTGCTCCAAGTGGTGATGCAGAAGCTTTTTCAATAAGCTCATCAAAACTTTCATTTTCTGCAAATGTATTTTTGAACCAGGTAAGGCTGTGTCCTGCAGAGAGAGTGACACCCATGCTATAGCAGGCATCCTTTTCTCCATGATTGAACAAGTGCACCTTCCCATCATAGCTTGTGGCGGTGTTTTCTTCATAAGATAAAAATACGCCGGATGTACCAATGCTGCAGAGTGCCTTGCCTTCAGACAGGATGCCTGCGCCAATTGCACCGCAAGCATTGTCAGCGCCGCCCGCGAACACTTTTACTTCAGGTGATAGACCTGTAATGCTTGCGATTTCAGGAAGTATTTTTCCTGTATGTTCTCCGGCATTTACGAGAGGAGGGCAGATATCAGCTGGAAGTTCAAAAGTGCGGATAATGTCCGTACTCCATGCTTTATTCTCAAGATCCAGCAAAAGTGTTCCCGAAGCATCTGAAAACTCGCTTTGAAGGCTGCCTGTCAGACGGAAACGGAGATAATCCTTCGGAAGCAGAAAAACGGCGGTTTTTTCAAAATTCTCAGGTTCATGCTCCTTCACCCAGAGAAGTTTAGGCAGCGTGAACCCTTCTAGAGCAGGATTTTTGGTGATTTCCATAAGCCTGCTGCCCATTTTGTGCTCAATCTCTCTGCACTGCATTGCCGTTCTAGTGTCATTCCAAAGAATCGCATTCCGGATGACCTTATGATTTTCATCCAGTAAAACAAGGCCATGCATTTGGCCTGAAAAGCTCAGTCCTTCAATATCCCGGGGCTTGGCGCCTCCTTCATCCATAAGCTGTTTCAACGCCTGGATGGTTTTCTCCACCCACTCCTCGGGATCTTGTTCACTATACCCGGGTTCATGCTGTATAAGAGGATATTGCTTAGTGGCTGAATGCTGCACATTCCCATCCTGATCAACAAGAATAACCTTCACAGAACTTGTACCCAAATCAACTCCGATCACATACTTCATCTTTAAACCTCCTAAATAAAATAAATAGCGGGCACGCTATAAAAGAAACCTGCATTCAAACTCAATCTTATCAACCATTATACCAACTTTGGGAAATGAACTGGGAAATGGGGTCTGACCCCATTTCCGATGGAAAAGTAAATACGCGGAACCCGCTCCACCCGTACATTTCCAGATTTAAAGCGTGAAAAACAGGGAAGAAGATACAAAGGGAAATACTCGGGAAATGGGGTCTGACCCCAAAAGGAGGGTAAGCTGTATGATTTATGTGGGTGTGACAGGATGGGGGGATCATGATTCTTTGTATTCTGGGAATGTGGCTGGGCGGGATAGGCTGAAGGTGTATGGTTCGCATTTTCCTGCTGTTGAGGTGGATGCTTCTTTTTATGCGGTCCAGCCGAAGCGGAATACTGATAAGTGGGTGCGTGATACACCGGAGTCTTTTCGGTTTATTGTAAAGGCATATCAAGGGATGACAGGGCACCAGCGGGGAGAAAATCCGTTTCCGAATAAGAGTGATATGTTTTCCGCTTTCAGGAAATCCTTAAAGTCTTATAGTGAAGCAGGAAAGCTGGCTATGGTTCTTTTTCAGTTTCCGCCATGGTTCGACTGCACAAAGGAGAATGTAAATTACCTGCGCTGGTGCAAACAGGAGATGAATGGCATTCCATCGGCTCTGGAGTTCCGCAATAATACGTGGTTCCTCCCGCATATGTATGACAAAACCCTTGCTTTTATGAAGGAGGAAGGCTGGATACACACTGTTTGTGATTTATATTAGGATATTCTGGTGTTATAAATAAATAATACAAATATAAGTATATAAAGTTGTAAATATCAATGTTTATGAGGAGGACTATTTCACACGAATAGTCTTTTTTTGTGTGGAAATTATTTCATCTATAGGATAATATAAGATGAATAAAGTATTAGGATATTTACTTATGTTTTTAGGAGGGCAGAGTCCCGTAGTGTTAATGACGTACTGCATT
>NZ_MLYQ01000030.1:0-23221 GCF_001866725.1 Bacillus sp. MUM 13 | reverse complement strand
TGAAAACCCAGGTAAATGAGTGAGCCTATGGCAATAATCTTTATTAATAAGTTCATGGCTATCCCTCCTTTTGTTAGTTTGCTGACAAAAGGAGAATTTATGAATATTCTTTTAAAAAAAATGGCTGTTTTCGTAAATTTTGTTGCTATCGAACAAGGGTTTCCGCTCCAGGATACTCGCTTTCCGTGAGGCGGGCGGTGAGCAGCCTCAGCTGCGCTTGCGGGGTCTCACCTTCCTGCCAATCCCACAGGAGTCTCGCATGTTACACTCCGATCAAACCGGTTTAACAACGGGATAGCCTCGCAGAACTCTTTAATTAAAATGATTCTTTAAAAAAAGAGCCAAAATAATTCACACCTAATACGTTTCATATCTCTTGCATGAGATCTAACCTTCCTTTGTATCATCAAATATTGTGAAATATACCACTAATAAATATCATAGGTTACACCACCGCATATAAAAAGATTCACCAATCATTTCAAACACGATGATTGGTGGCTTCTTAAAATGGATAATCATCTAAACCGTATTATTACTAAAAAAACGACTCGCAAGATGATTTATTTTGTCCGGTTGTTCAACTACAGTCCAATGCCCGCAATCCTGAATTTCTATTAGCTCTGCATGCGGGATATATTTTATCAGGAGATCCCTAATATGTGCGGGGGTAATCATGTCATGACTCCCTTGGGCAACAAGTACAGGAATATGATCTAACCGAAACAATTGCTCTGTTAAATTGTAATTGTTCCTCATATCATCACCCAATATATGGTTTACATTATGATTGATTTTTGTATTCAGCTTACGAATTAATGCATCCTTGGAAAATAAATAATATGGATCAAGCACCTTCACCATCGAATCCATTGTAATTAGACCTGTCTTCATCCCGATATTAATAAAAAATACCTTTAGTTTATCTATTGTCGATAATCGTTTTAGTAATTCTTTTTCAAAAGCGACGAGTCCTTCAGCATTTGCACCTATCGCAGCTGTCAGGAAAAGTTTATTTACTCTATTTGGATACGATGAGGCGTATAATAAGGCAAGCATTGAACCCCATGATTCACCAAAAACGTTAATTTTGTCAAACTCTAATTCCTTTCGTAATGCTTCTAATGCCTCAACTTCAGCCTTCATTGTGTATTTGTTACTATCCGCTGGGTAAGATTTACCGCACCCTCTCTGATCGTAAAGAATTAGCTGAAATTCCTTGGCTAGCGGGAGTACATGTGGCAGGAAAAAGCCATGCTCACTTCCAGGTCCACCGTGGAGAAAAACAATTGGATTGCCTTCACCGATAATTTTCACATGTAGTATAGTATCTAATACTTTTATTAACTGGGTTTGTTTATTATAACTACTCATAAATAGCCCCCGAAATATTACTAATATTAATTATCTATTGTTTAACGTTATAGGTGGTTAATATTTTCAACTTCGATATGAATCATCCCTCGAGTATTAGCCAAGCCATTTTGGGAAAACAACAATATAGCTGTTAATATTCCATAAACCGCACCCACCGCCACATAAGGACAGAAGATATTTACAATCATTCCCCAACCATTCCCAATCCCCGTGTTTAGTTCTTAGTTTAAAAAATCCTTTTTATATCGAACGGCAAGATATATACCTGAAGCAATGAATGCAAGGGAATATTTAAATAAAAGGAAGATTTGCCACATATACTCTTTAGGTAAAATCACGTCACATAAAATTACTCCACATAACATTATAAGGGCGCTATTTAAAGATATTTGCTTTGTTCTTTCATCAGCTTTACCCATTTTCTTTTGAAGTACGTATGTTAGAATCCCTCCGATGATAAGCAATATAAAACCGATACCAATGAGAATGTTCCAGTTTCCCGGAGATTGTTCAGCCCAAGATTTTAAAGGACAAAAAAGTGCATCAGGTATGTCTGATATAGACTTAATTTTCATTTTGATCATTTCCTTTCTCATAAGTAAAAATATCGTTTACATCAACATTAAAAAATTCGGCAATTCGAAAAGCTAATAGCAGAGTCGGAACATAATTTCCTTTTTCCATTACGAAGATGGTTTGCTTGGAAACCCCTACTTGCTCTGCCAATTCCTGCTGAGACATTCTGGCAAGTACACGATATTCATAAACTTTATTTGATATCGAATCACCAAAATCCTTCTTCATGACTATCACCTCTTGAATTAAACCATAATCTATATTTTTATAAAAGTAAAGTTTACTTATATAAAAACAATAAATATCTTTATATTTTATTTAATTACTTTTATTTAGTAAGAACCAGAATATAAAAAGAACCTGACGAATTTCCGTCAGGTTCACATATTAATAAGGTGTAATGCATTTCTTAATCTTAACAGATTTCAATTATATACCGTGATACGAGTGGTGATGATAAAAAGGCATAAAGCCGCAATCATGATAGATGCTGCATTAACCACATCATTATTCACCCAGGAAATCCCCTTATCTAGAATGGTCTTTTCACCGCAATGAAATGTTTTTTCCGTCCTGCCTCCGCATGTATGGCATATATACTCTGCCTGGACCGATCCTCCTAGCAAGGTATCTGCCAGGCATCCGATAAAGCCTGATAGAGCTGTCTTGAGCATCAGATCTATCGTCAGTTCTTTAAACAGCACCATTGAGAGTAAGGCAATAAAAAGAGACCCTGATATAGCTGCAATCGTTCCAGTCAAGGATACTGCACCGGAAGTTCCCCTTTCAGCCTTTTTAAATTTCAGCAGATGCCAGGGACGTTTTTTGCTTAATACGCCTATTTCTGAGGCCCATGTATCCGAATTGGCAGCTGCCAGACAAACGATAAACAGCAGCAAAAACATCTGTGACGGATGCAGCCAATACAATAAGGAAAAAACAGCCGATGCACCGCCATTCGCCAGGACCTGTACAGCGTCTCTCCTGCTTCCTTTTTCCGTAATTTTTTCTGCTTTTCGCTTTTTCTTAGCTTTAATTTTGGAAAGAAGGCTTGAGCTGACAAAAAAAGCCCCAAGCAAAAGCAGCCCGGGCAAATGAAATCCAAGCTCAACAGACATTCCGACAGCAAACGCTGCAATCATGCCTGACCTTGACAAGGCGGCAGCGGCGTAGGCTGCTATAGCTGCTGCTGCAATGCCGGCCATATATATAACATCAGTCAGCATGGCAGTCTATTTTTCCAGACGGGGTAACCAGCATATTGACTGGTATGTCATGTTTCTCTGCCGGGAGCTGTTCCCTGACCTGGAATTCGAAAGCAAGAGAAACTGAAAGACCTTTATAACCAATTAGAAAACGGTCATAATACCCGCCGCCGACGCCTAGTCGATTACCGGTTTTTGTAAAAGCCAGTCCCGGTACAATCAGCAGATTAATATCAGAAGGCTGAACGGCCCTGGTGCTTTCTACAGGTTCCTGGAGTCCAAAGTATACGGTCTCAAGCTGGGAGAAGGAGCTGATTTCTTTAAAGACCATGCTTTTAGTGTCAGGAATGCATTTAGGCACAGCCACCTTTTTGCCTTCCTGCCATGCCCTCTCAATGATTTTCTTTGTATCGATTTCAGGGTAAATGGAGATGGTTATCCCAATCGTCCCGGCACTTTTCCATTCATCCATTTCAAACAGGGCGTCTGCAATTTGGCCGGAAAGGATTTCATGCTCCAATCCGTCAAGCTGCGCAAGTCTGCTCCTTACTTCCTTCCGCAGATTAATCTTTTCTTCAAGCATATGTATTCACCCCAGTGTCCCTTTCTGTATCAGAAAAGGAAGATATCAAAATATTATATTATTTTTAGGTATAAAAAAAACAACAGGAAAAACTCCTGTTGCTTACTTTGTTTCACGGTGAGCTGTGCTGCGTTTTTCTCTTGGGCAGTACTTTTTAAGCTCAAGACGATCTGGATTGTTACGTTTATTTTTTTTAGAAATATAGTTACGGTCTCCACATTCAGTGCAAGCTAACGTAATATTCACGCGCATGTGTATTTCCCTCCAAACATATTGACTTTTTCACATAGGACTTTTCTATAATAGCACTATTCACTACTAAATGCTAGTCCGATTTTCGGGGAAATTTAAGAAAAAAAAGCGGAAGCGCCTTTACCAAGGATCAAAGACTAAGAACGCCGCGTCCTGCGGCAACGTCTTTGTGACCCCCATCCTGGGGGCCTAAGCAAATAGGGTTTTGGCCTTGGAAGGCGCTCTTTGCCTTCTGAGGACAAAACATCTTTTGCACAGCAAGCTAGGCTGGAGCTGGATTAGAAAAAGAGGAAGCGCCTGAATGTGAACAAAGACGCTGCTTCATGCCGCTGCGTCTTTGTATGTAAATCATCCTTCCGGGAAGTGCATCACCTGAGTCGTGCTACAGCGTTCTCAGAAGGCCTTCATTCAATCCCTGTGCTTCTTCCTTTGTCGGCGTATGGATAACCCATGCCATGGCTTCAGCGCATTCTCCAGGGCCTATTTCCGCTTCGAGAGAGAATATGCTGCTCACTTCTCCCTTTGCCAAAGGAGAATACGACAGAATTCCATCCTTAAGGGATTTGAAACACCCATTCTTATATAAGTTCCCTTTTCCCTGGATGCAGTACTGAGAGATTCCCTGCCCCTTTAACGTGCCGCCAAGCAACGAGATGGAGCCTTGGGACATATGCAGGATGGCGCGCTCTGGAGGGCTATAAAAGGCCACAGCCTGTCTCTCTAATATATTTTCATATTGGAATACAAATTTAGGATATTTGAAAGCCCTTCCATTATTCTTGATGGTGCATGTGACAAAAGATACTTGGCTTTTGGTAAAGGCTTGAATAAGTGTACGAACCTCTCCAGCATGATTTGTAAAAGAATCCTGCTCCGAATGCCAATCAAACGTGCCATCCATCCATACCCCTGCCTTCAAGCCCTTACGCGGACCCTCTTGAACTGCATGCGGTTTATATGCCGACATTGTATTCATAAATATCCTCCCTTTTTAGATGCTTCTCTTTTTATAAATGGCACATGGACGGCTGCTCTTCGTTTATACGTATTTTTAAAAATCGTGTATACCTTTTCTTCTACATTTTAACTATTCTTATCGTAGCATTGAATGGGCACATGGACAATAAACGCATTTTGTCGATATACGCCAGCCTTATCAGACAGGGCTAAAAGAGTAAAAAATAATTTCGTTGACTTTATTTACAGTCTGAATTTTCTGATAATATATTCGGTCAAGTATTTATTTTAGACAAATCTCTGTTTTGTTTTTAAAAACTCCCTATAAGATGCAGGAATTTCAACCAAATTTTTATAAAAATGTGTATAGTAGAAATATATGCAGAAATTTAGTTTTCGAGGTGAAATCATGGAATATACTATCATAGGACTTTTAGCACTTTCGATCATGTTTATTGTTTTATCCTTCTTTAAACGCGATCGCGTCTCGAAGCTTGAGGATGATCTTGAACAAATGACCCTGTCACATATGCAGGATATGTATGTATTGAAAAAGAAGATAAAAGTCCTGGAAGAGGAGCTTCTGCTCCAGGATCCGCCTGCAGCCACGCTGAAGCCCTCTGCTCCGGCAGCTTCTAAGCGCGGTTTGCCAATAAATGAAATCCTGAGAAACCAGGTTCTCTCACTCTTCCAGCAGGGACTTTCCCTAGAACAGATTGAAAGGCAGTCTGCCCTTTCCAGAGAAGACATCATGACTGTAATTGAGGAACAGGGATCGAGAGGTTACTTACATGAGTAGAATAGCTCTCAGGGCATTTGCAGCAGGAATCATCTTTGCATGTGCTGTCCTCTCTGGAGCTTATTACCTTTTTGATCAAAAGGGAGCAAGAGGGACCGGCATACAGGAGACAACGAAACTTCCTGATAAGAATGGCAATGCAGAAATGAGGAAACCGGATAAAAAGCAAGCAAGTTCTATAAAGCCCGTTTCTCCAGACAAAGGGAATGATACAAAAAAACAGGCTCATGACCCAATTCAGGAAAAATCCAGCCCCTCTTCCTACACGCTTAAAATCAAATCAGGCATGACGACAGAGGACATCTCTAACCTTTTAGCTGCAAATAAGATAATAAAAGACAAAAAGCAATTTGAAGACTATATGGAGAAAAATCATTTGAGCGGGCGCATCCAGATTGGCACCTATGTACTGACAAGCGTCATGCAGCTCTCACAGATCGCCAAAACAATTACAAACTAACCGGGGCAATTATCTGCGCCCGGTTTGTATGAATATGTAATCATATCAAAATGAATGAAAAAAGAAATCCCGGACAGTAAGCATCCGGGATTTCTTTTTTATTCATTCAAATCGAGATGGCGGCCGCGCACTAAATAATAAATATTTTCAGCAATATTCGTCGTATGATCTGCCGTTCTTTCCAGATAGCGGGCAACGAAAGAAAGCTGTGTGACCTGCTGCAGGTTTTCATTTGATAGCTGGAGCAGACTTTTAATACTTTCTCCGTACAAACGGTCCACTTCATCATCCATTAAGGCAATTTGCCGTGCCAAAACGATATCATCTTCTTCAAATGCCTTCATGGATAGCTCAATCATCTCAAGAGCTATGGAATGCATGTTTTTAAAGTGTGTAAGCGGCACAATAAAAGGTTTCTCGCCAATCCTGATGGCAGATTTTGCAATGTTCACTCCGAAGTCCGCAATTCTTTCAATATCAGAAGCAATCTTTATGGCAGCGACTATCCGGCGCAAGTCAATGGCAACCGGCTGCTGTTTCGCTATGAGCAGGATCGCAAAATCGTTGATTTCTTCTTCCAGCATATCTGCTCTCGTATCTTCTTCAATAATTTCAACTGCGAGTTCAAGATCTTGATTCTCGAGTGCCGCAAAAGATTTTGAAATGGCCAGTGATGCATATTCTGAAAGCTGTATCAATTTACTTTTAAGTTCTTTTAACTCCAGTTCAAATTTCTCGCGTACCACCATCTTAATTCACCCTTTCCTGCAGTATTATCCAAAACGGCCGGTAATGTAGTCTTCTGTACGCTGATCGGCTGGATTTGAAAAGATTGTATTTGTTTCTTTATATTCAATAACTTCTCCATTCAGGAAGAAAGCCGTTTTATCCGAAATCCTGGCGGCCTGCTGCATGTTATGGGTCACAATAATGATGCTGAACTGCTTCTTCAGTTCTTGCACCAATTCTTCCACCTTCAGTGTGGAAATTGGATCAAGTGCAGAAGTCGGCTCATCCATCAAGATTACATCAGGCTCAATAGCAAGACAGCGTGCAATGCAAAGACGCTGCTGCTGCCCCCCCGATAGACCATAGGCACTTTCATGGAGCCGGTCTTTGACTTCATCCCATAAAGCTGCTCCGCGCAGGCTCTTTTCAATAATTTCATTCAGCTCTTTTTTATTTTTGATTCCGTGAAGCTTCGGTCCATATGCGACATTTTCATAAATGGATTTAGGAAACGGATTAGGCTTTTGGAAAACCATGCCTACATGTGTGCGCAATTCCTCCACTGCATAAGATTTATCAAGGATATTTGTGCCCCTGTATTTAATTTCGCCAGATGTTTTCACACCCGGGACAAGTTCTATCATACGGTTAAGGGTTTTAATATACGTAGACTTTCCGCAGCCTGAAGGGCCGATAATGGCTGTAACCTCGTTTTGGTAAATATCCAGATTGATATTTTTCAGGGCATGATTTTCCCCATACCACAAGTTAAGCTGTGATGATTGGTAAACCAATGGCTGACTTGGCTGGGAATTAATGTGGCGGACTTCTTTTTCTATATTCGGCTGCTGCTTCATCACTGTAAGATTCACTAAGTATTCCTCCTTGTTTCGTATCAGGGAACAAGCATATATTATAAAGCGCCCATCCATGCACGGCACCTTGTACTTAAATTCGGGCAATCGCTAAAGTTTGTACTGACTAGTTGTTTTGTCCTGCATATTCAGATTAAACTCCTACTGTAAATGCGGTTTTAATCTTTTGTAAATTTTGCGTTAAGACCTGTAGGAGTATTGTAAAGTTCTTTATCGTTTTTCCGTATTTCCTGAAGCTATCCTACAAATAACTAATTTCCCTCCTCTTGCTTCAGAAATGATAGCCTCCCTGGCAGCATGAGATTTCTCTCAATGTGTATGTATTGTTCGGATATGGAGAATACCCCTCCATAAGCACCAATTTAAAAAGAGTTCTCGTCAATATTGATGAACTGAGCTGGATGGGCAGCGATTTATTCATCTTTTGTCCGGCTTCAAGGTATGCGGCAGAATACTTTCATAATGGAGACATTACAATCAGCTGTTATTGGCGTATCGGCTTATATCTTTACTTACAAAAAAGACCAAATCACAAATGATTTGGTCTTTTGCCGTGCTATTAATTTCCGGTTTTCTGGCTTTTTCTGATAGCAGCCTGCTCTTTTTTAATAGAAGGGCTGTTAGCGATGCGTTCGTCAGTCGCTGTATCAGTTTTCTTGCCTTGGGCCTTTTCACGTTCTTTTTTCAATTTAAAGTACGTATCAAGAACCTTTTCAGCAATTTCTTTATTCATTGTATGTCCGGTATGCCCCTGGTAAGCCCAAGGAACTACAGTAGCAAAAGCAACTTCCGGATGGTTGTATGGTGCATATCCTACCAGTGTGATATTCATGGTTTCCACTGGTTTAGAATACTTGGCACGGTCAGGGCCGTCATAGAAAGACTGGGCGGTACCAGTTTTTCCGGCAGGCTTATAGCTTTTGTGTGCAAAGAATGCGGCAGCTGTTCCTCCATTTTCCTGCATAACTCTTCTGAAGCCTTCATGTATCCTGTCAATCCAGCTGGATTTCATATCAATCCGGTTCATCACTGTTGGAACAATTTCCTTCACAACCGGTCCAAGTTGATCATTATTATTTACAGGGTCGTGAATCTCTTTGACGAGATGCGGCTTCATCCTGTTACCGCCATTTGCAATGGTGGAAACATACTGCGCCATTTGCATAGGCGTGTAGGTATCATACTGCCCGATAGCAAGGTCAAGCAATTTACCCGGTGTAGTTTCTGAGCCTTTAAAACCAACCATTTCATTTGGCAAATCGATGCCTGTGCGGACACCAAGGCCGAATTGCGCGAAAGAATCACGGATGGTTGAAAATGCTTTAGGATTAAGATCCAATGGTCCATTATACACATAATGTCCCCCGCCGATATTGATTGCTGTACGGAACATATAAACGTTCGATGAATGCTTTAAGGCGTCAAGATCATTCAGCCAGCCATAGTTATGGGAAGATCCCTTTGGCTTTGTTCCTTTGAATTTAAGCTTCGTATCATAGAAGGTTGTTCCCGGCTGGATGGCCCCTGTCTGGTATCCGGTCAGCACTGTTGCTCCCTTAACCGCAGATCCCATATTATAAGAGGTTGTAATATTTCCAAGTGCAAAATCCTCAACGGTATGTTTGCCGGTCTTTTTATCTTTTACATATCTTTTGCCTGCCATTGTCAGGATTTCCCCTGTATTCGGGTCCATGACGACCATGAAGGCACGGTCAAGAAGGGCTGTGTTTGGCATGCTTTTGTATTTCAGCAGCTCTTCTTCAATAATTTTCTCAGTGGCAAGCTGCAGGTCCATATCAATGGTCAGAACAAGGTCTTTACCCCGCTGCCCTTCTGTAATCACCTTAGAATCCACGATATTTCCTGATTTATCTGTTACGTTTTTCACTTTTGCCTTTTGTCCATGCAGGACATCTTCATATTCTTTTTCCAGATAGCTTTTTCCTACCCGGTCATTCCGGCTGTAATCACGTGCCAGGTAATAGTCGAGCTGCTCGCTGGGCAGACCCTCATCTGACGAAGAAACTTTTCCAAGCACTGTCTGCAGTGTTTTGTTATAAGGATAAGATCTGTCCCAGTCAGTTGTAATATTAACACCAGGCAGTGAACTAAGATTTTCGCTCACCTTGGCAAATTCGGCCTTTGTCACACCTTTATTTTTTACGGTTTGCGGTGTCAGCGCATAACCGCCGGTGAATTGCCTGAAAATTGCCAGCACCTTTAAATCATGTGGGCTGAAAGAGTTCAGCTCCTGTTCGGTAATTCTGTCCAACTGAAGCTTGTATAAATCTTTTTCTTCCAATTTCTTCTGCTCTACAAGCTTCCTGTCATGAGCTGTAATTTTCTTTTCTGCCAGCTTTGGATGCTTGAGAATCCAAAAATCTTTTTTATCACGCTCTGTAATTTTCTTTGGGCTCACAGTGATCAGCTTTGATAATTTTTCTGCGGTATCAAGCATCTCCTGCGGCTTAGTGGATTGATATCTTGTATAGGTAATTGCGTCAAGAGGCACGTTATCCACCATTACCTTTAAATTCCTGTCATACATCTTTCCGCGCGGGACCGGGTTATTAACCGTTACATCCTCTGTCCTTGCAATTTCACGGCGATAATCGTCTCCATAAACAATTTGGACAAAGCCCAATCGTAAAATCAAGATAGAAAACAACACAAACACGAAAAAGAAAAGAAAATTAAGCCGAAAAGGAACGTGCGTCTTTTTCTTTTTTCCTTTTTTCACTGAAGCTACACACCCTTTATCATTTCTCAAAAACACTCTAGTCCTCATTTTATAGAAGATTGCCCTTTTTTTCTACATTTGTGTTCTCTTTTTTTCAAAAAATCTATGATAATGTATGATGCCGTTTTTATAATAGAAAAAGGAATTCCTTAATTCAAAAAAGTTCCCTTTTAATAGGCACTATTTATATAGTCACTTAATATTGGCAAATATTTAATTTAGGCTCTGTTAAACTTATCTCTTGATTGGAGCGAAAGGGGCTTGCTTTCCGGGGGGCGGAAAGCAACACCTGTATCATAGCAACGAAGTTTACGAAAACAGTCTTATTTTTACTTAAATCTGTGCTGATTTTGATATCAACAGATAATTTTTTTAAAAAAATAAAGCGTTAAACGTCTATTATTTCGAAACCAGAACCAAAAAAAGGAGATTCATTCCATCTCCTTTAAGCGGCTTTCTCATCCAGATTTATTTTTCTTACAAACAGGTAAATACAGGTGTGTCCTATTCCCACAATCATCAGGAAGATGGGGAGGCTTTGAGAGGGATTAAAAAATGACACGGAGAAGATGAATCCGGCAATCGATATAATTCTGCCGGTATGTATAAACACTTCCCGGACTACAATATATTCAATCCTCATTTCTGCTGCATTCCATGATTGTCCAATTACATCATATGTCAATGAAACGTAAGGCACCAATAATATCGGATAGGCAAGTGCAATGGTCGCTGCGTACAAAAGAAGCTTTCCATAGGTTACATCAAATGTGATCAGAAACACGCCCGCATACAGCAGCAGGCCGCCAATCAATATGGCCTTTTTCCGCATGGGCTTCTTAATGAATCTGGACGCTATAAGGTAGGCCACGAAGGATACCGCTGCATTAAGCAGCCCGAAGTTTCCGATGGCCATTTCACTTCCTGTCTTGATAAAGACAAAAATGGAAATGACAAACATGAATGTACCTTCCCTCAATCCCTGAAAAATATGGGCATTGGTAATGAGTCTCCAGTTAACATTCTTTTTTCTTTCTTTCAATATGGCCGGGAAGAAATACTTGCCATGTGCAGGCCGTCTCTTGATGGAAAAGCTTAGAAAAACAGCAACCGAAAATAAAAAAAGTGATAACCCGAAAACGATGGGATATCCTGATGATTTTTCAAGTCTTGAAATAATGAATCCTGCCAAAATGGGTCCGACCATTCCGCCAAAAGAAGATAGAAGGCCCATAAAGCCATTAAAGAAATCCCTTGTCTCAGGCTCCGTGATTTCGAAAGTGAGCACATTAAAAGCCAGCCAGTAAAAACCGTAGCCGATCCCGAGAAGCCCTCCTAATACCATTAAGAAATCTGTCGCTCTCCCCCCGGCAAAGAGGACACTCAAGTAAAACATTGACAAAAAAATAACACCAAGCCTCAAAACGATAATGCGGTCGACCTTTTTGGCAAGCCTCCCTGCAAATATGAAGGTCAGAGGCTGAATAACAACCACCGATAGGTTATAAATACCGATATCCAGGAACTTACCCGATTGTTTCCACAGAAATATGTTCACAAATGTATTGGATAAACCGACACTGATGCTGTACAAACCGCCAATCAGCAAAAGAAACCGCAAATCCTTGTTGATTTCCATATCCCCAGTCCATTTTTTTAACATACTCATTGTTCTCTCTCCTTTATAATCTCTTCTAGTGTTTGAAAAAACAATGCCATTTATGTAATGGATGGAAAATGCCAGCGGTTTCCACAGAAAAAAGGCCATTTAAGCAAAAAAAAGCAGAAACCCCTTTTCGAGGGTTTCTGCTCTGGTTTCTGCTTTTTTAACAAGAAAATAATAAAATTATTTAGCTTGGCTGTAACGTTTTGAAACTTCATCCCAGTTTACTACATTCCAGAAAGAGTTGATGTATTCTGGACGGCGGTTCTGGTAGTTAAGGTAGTAAGCGTGCTCCCAAACATCAAGGCCAAGAATAGGCGTTTTGCCTTCCATGATTGGAGAGTCCTGGTTAGGAGTGCTTGTAATTTCAAGGCTGCCATTATTAACAGCAAGCCATGCCCAGCCAGATCCAAAGCGTGTTGTTGCAGCTTTAGCGAATTCTTCTTTAAAGCTGTCGAAGCTGCCGAATTTTGAAGTGATGGCATCAGCCAATTCGCCAGTAGGCTGTCCGCCGCCGTTTGGTGAAAGGATTTGCCAGAAGAATGAATGGTTAGCATGTCCGCCGCCATTGTTGCGTACTGCTGTACGTGCAGATTCTGGAACTGCATCAAGGTTTGCAATTACTTCTTCAACGCTTTTTCCTGAAAGCTCTTCATTTCCTTCAAGAGCTGCGTTTAAGTTTGTAACATAAGTATTGTGATGCTTAGTGTGGTGGATATTCATTGTTTCCTTGTCGATATGAGGCTCCAATGCGTCGTATGCGTACGGTAATTGTGGAAGTTCAAATGCCATAATAATTTCCTCCCTATGTAAATTAGTTTTTACAGGCCGAAGAGGCAATTGCCATTCTTTGGCTCGTTAATTTTAGATTATCAGAGTTCAACTCTTGTTTCAAACGTTATGCTTTGTAATTGCCAATTTTATATTCATTATTTTTATAAAAAAGGGGAAATTTTGCGGCAGCTGCGAGAATCGCCATGCTAATGCAGCACAACAATCAGAAAATAGCCGATCATCCCAAGCTGGATGACTGCTTTCGTTATTACGCTGCTGATAAAGCCGACGACTGATCCCAGCCCTATTTTCATGGCCGTTTTAAAATCCCTTCGATGAAAAAGGATTTCTGACAAGGCAGCACCGATAAAGGGGCCAACCAGAATCCCTGCAAAAGGAATGACAAATGGGCCAATAATCAGTCCAAGGGTGCTTCCCCAAATTCCGGCCTTTGAGCCGCCGTACTTCTTTACTCCAAACATATTGGCGGCATAATCTGCAGTAAACAGCAGGATCACGAATAAAATCTGAATTGTCCAAAACACCCAGTTGAATGGCTCGAAGGAATAAAAAACCCCATATAACAATATTCCGCCAATAATAAACAAGACACTTGGGATTACAGGGAAAACCAGCCCAATAAATGCGATAATAAATAATAGGATGATGACGCTCCAATAAATGGCCTCCACAGATTTTCCTCCTTTCAAAATTAAATCGTTCCTTCCTGCTATAAGAATTCCCTTTAACATGAAAAAAAAACACTGCCAAAAGTCCCTGTATGACACCCAGGCACTGAATTCGGATTTAAATGCCCCACATTCCGGGAAATCCTGATAAAGGTTGTTTTCTTCGCCAGGGATAGATAAAATAAAATAGATATTTCCGCAGAAACCGATAATTACCATAAAAATCTAAAGGGTGCTGAACCGATGAATATTTTCAAACAACTAATTACCAGCCTATATTCCCCGAAGGATATTGCCACTTTCCGGAATCAGGGCTTCGGCAAAACCATTTTATATGTGTTTATGCTCATGCTCCTCACAATCATTCCAACATCCATCTATTTCGGCAGCTTCATTACACATGCCTTTCAATCCGTCGAACAGGCTGTGGCAAATGAAATGCCTTCTTTTCAAATAAAGAACGGCGAACTAAGCGTTAAAGGAAAGCAGCCGCTAGTTTTAGATCAAGATACATTCCAAATTTACCTGGATGACTCAGGCAAACTTTCTCCTGATGATGTAAGCAGCCAGTCGAACGGCGCAATTGCCCTGCTTCAACATGATTTCGTAATAGTGGCGGGCGGCGAGACGCAAACGACTCCCTACAGCGTTTTAAGCAGCACGCCCATTACTAAGGATGATCTTGCCAATGTACTGAAATCTGCCGACTCTATTCTGCCAATTGCCATAGCCATCCTTGTGCTATTGATGTATATCTTCGCACTTGTGACAGCATTTATTAAAATTTCCATCCTTGCCCTCATCGGGATTGCCATTAAAGGCTCTCTCGGCAGAAACCTTTCATACCGCCATACATGGAAATTGGCAGCCTACAGCATCACACTTCCGGCCATTTTCTTTACAATCATGGAAGCGTTCCAGACTGCAGTTCCATTTAGCACGCTTGTCAGCTGGTTTACAGCGCTGATTATCCTTTACCTGTCCATTAAGGAAGTAAGGTCTTACGAAGAAATATAGGAAGTTCGCAGGAAGCAGATAACTCTGCTTCCTTTTTTTTGCGGTCAAAAGAAGCGTGACAAATTCGGCACTCTCAAAAAAAAGTGCCGAATTCCTGGCATATATTAATATCCCCCGCCATATATATAGAATAAGCCAAGCCCAGGGGGATGTTTTTATGAAGAGATTAGCCGCTTTTATTGTAGTTATATTTATTGCATTCATTATTTATTTCGACCTGACAACCGGAACAATCCCCGCTGACGCAGGTGCCAGAGGGCCGGCAGAAGCTGCAGCAGGTGCCGTCTATACCGGCGGAGCAGCAGAAAAAGCGGAAACAAGTACAATCCCCTTTGTGGAATCAGTCATCAAACCCGGAGATACCCTTCTTTCGCTTCTCGAGCAAAACCAAACTAAATCGTATTCCATTGAAACGGCAATTGCAGACTTTCAAAAACTGAATAATGGAATAAAACCAGAAAGCATTCAAATCGGGAAAACCTATAAAATTCCCGTTTATAAATAAGGCTGCGCTTTCAGGGAAAATTATAGAGGAGAAAACCACGAGATTTTAACAATATAGGGTAAAAACTATTCATTTCCTTGTCAATTACCCTTTAAAATTGATACAATATTTCTGTGATCTAAAAGGATCATGAAAGAAAATCGGTTTTTTCCTAAAGGAGAGAATTCCACGTGAGTGAAATTATACATCGCACCAAAACACGCCCCATTAAAGTTGGAAACTTGACAATTGGCGGCAGCAATGAAGTAATCGTCCAAAGCATGACAACAACAAAAACGCATGATGTGGAAGCTACTGTTGCTGAAATTCTGCGTCTCGAAGAAGCAGGCTGCCAAATCGTACGTGTTGCATGTCCCGATGAAAGGGCAGCAAATGCCATTTCCGAAATAAAAAAACGGATTAACATTCCGCTTGTAGTGGATATTCATTTTGACTATAAACTGGCATTAAAGGCTATTGAAGGCGGAGCAGATAAAATCCGCATCAATCCAGGCAATATCGGCCGCCGCGAAAAGGTTGAGGCGGTTGTCAGAGCTGCCAAGGCAAAAGGGATCCCTATCCGTATTGGCGTAAACGCCGGATCTCTGGAAAAGAAAATCATCGAGAAATACGGTTTCCCGACTGCGGACGGCATGGTTGAAAGTGCCCTGCATCACATCAAGATTCTTGAGGACCTGGATTTTCATGATATTATCGTCTCCATGAAAGCATCCGATGTTACCCTGGCCATTGAAGCATATGAAAAAGCAGCCAAAGCTTTTGACTACCCGCTTCACCTTGGGATCACAGAATCCGGAACTCTGTTCTCAGGCACCGTTAAAAGCGCTGCCGGCCTTGGAGCCATCCTCAGCAAGGGAATCGGAAATACCGTGCGCGTCTCCCTGAGCGCCGATCCTGTTGAAGAGGTCAAAGTCGCACGCGAAATTCTGAAATCATATGGTCTGGCTTCCAATATGGCCACATTGATTTCCTGCCCGACATGCGGCAGGATCGAGATTGACTTAATCAGCATCGCCAATGAAGTTGAAGAATACATTCAAACCATTAAAGCGCCGATCAAGGTTTCTGTTTTAGGCTGTGCCGTAAACGGTCCTGGAGAAGCAAGAGAAGCTGATATTGGAATCGCCGGAGCACGCGGTGAAGGACTGCTGTTCAGAAAAGGCCAAATCGTCCGCAAGGTTCCTGAAGAAACAATGGTAGAAGAACTTAAAAAAGAAATCGATAAAGTGGCAGAAGAATACTTTGCCAAGCAGGCAGCAGAAGCAGCTGCCGCCCCTGCTCCTACAGTATAAACAGAAATGACATACAAAAAAGAGCTTGGTTCCAATCGGAGCCAAGCTCTTTTTGTATGTCTAGAAAAACGGCATGATAAAAATGCCGATGATGATGGAAAGTGCCCCGATGCCAATTGACCAGGCTCCAAGACTGAGCGCACCTTTTCTTTGGGCAATGAACCCCAGGATGATTCCTGCTGCCCCAAACAGAATCGGCATGGTAAACAGCGAGAGAATGGACAAAACCAAGGCAGCAATTCCAATGCCTGTGCCCGCTGTTACACTGTCGCTGTCTGTATCCTCAACAGGCACTCCAGCATCAATTTGTCTCCTGAAGGGAGTTGGAGGAGCGATCTCAGCAGCTGTTTCCTCTTTATAAATATCTGAAGCTTCAGCATCTCCGTAAATAGCCGCAGAAGGTGTGATTTCATCCGAGGTTTCCTCATTATACCTAATAGAGGCTCCACGGTCTCCTTCTAGGGAATCTGCCTTAGAGGCGCTGGCATCTCCATAAACAGCCGCTGCAGTTTCTCCGTTATCATTACATTCCTCGGGCTTATGCTTTGGTTTAATCATCATTTCATCATCCACACTTGAATAGCGGTCATCATCCATTTCTGCATCCCTCACTTTCAAAATAGGAGCCTTTTTAGTGTATGTAAAACTCAAAAAAACACGTAAGAAAGAATTTGCGCAGGATGGATAATTTATCCGTTTAACGGATTTTTTTTAAACAACTTTTATATGGTACACTTAAAAATGGATTCTTAATTAGGAGCTGTACCTTTATGAAAAAACGTTTTGGCATTGATATTGATGGAACTGTCACAAGGCCGGATGCTATGGTTCCATTTATTAATAAGGCTTTTGGGATGAACTTGGCATATGAAGATATAACAGAGTATGATTTAACACCCTTTGTTCATGTTCCAGCAGAAGATTTCTCAAAGTGGTTCATGGAAAATGAGCCGCTCATATATGCAGAATCACCGATTGCAGAAGGGGCCAAGAAGGCTCTTGGCGAGTGGATGCATTCTGCAGATCTTTATTTTATCAGCGCACGTCATAGCAAATTGCTGCAGATTACAAAAGAGTGGTTCAAAGCCCAGGGTCTCGGCTATCATCATATAGAACTGATCGGTTCTCATGATAAAGTTGAAACGGCCAAAAGATGCAAAGTGGATTTATTTTTGGAAGATAAACACGATAATGCTGTTGCCATTTCGGAACAATGCAATATTCCGGTGATTTTATTCGATACACCTTATAACAGGCTCCCAGTCCCGGATTCTGTCATCCGGGTACATACATGGCTTGAAGCTGAACAATGGGTGAAAAATTGGCTGAAGGATGTCCGTTCTAAAGAGGAATAAATGAAGAAGTGCAGGATATTATTGGCGGAGAGGTTCGGCACAATGATCAGACTGCATGCAAAAGTGCCCTGCAACGTAATTGCAGGGCATTCTTTTATACAACTTTTAGCCGATGAACACTGCGGCTTTCAATCAGCTGTTCTGCTTGCTGCCGATATGCCTTATAGTGATCGGACTCCATATGTTCCTTTAGAGATGCTTCATCTTGCCAGACTTCATAAAATACAAATATGCCCTGTTCATCTAGGGATTTATGCAGCTGGTAATTTATACATCCGCTTTCCTTGCGTGTAGGCGGAACAACTTCCTGCAAGACCTCAAATAACTGATTTTCACACTCAGGCTTTGATTTTAAAATAGCTGTAATTACAATATTCCCCATCTTATTCACTCCATCCTATTTTACACAAGCTTGGCCACGATTTTTCCTTTAACATGGCGTTCAGAAATGTCCGCAAGTGCCTGTGGAACATCTTCTAATGAAATCGTTCTTTCAAGCAGGGAAGATACTTTTCCTTGGGCAACCAGCTGTAAGAGTTCATCTCCTATTTTTGCGAGATCTTTTTCAGCTGTTATATCGTTCTGGTGATGATTCGCATTTAATGCGACCTCGTGATAGGAAATCACTTTTGTGAATGATTTAATATGTGTGTAATCAGGTTCTCCTGCAATATGGGCCAGGTGTCCTCCGTATGCAATAAGATCCAGGGAACGTGTTGCGCTCTCGCGGCTCACTGTATCAAGAACCGCATCAACTCCTCGCCCATTGGTGATGTCCATAACTTTCGCTTTAACATCTTCATTTTTATAGTCAATAACATAATCTGCTCCAAGGGATCTTACATAATCATGATTGTGTACAGATGCAGTAGAAATAACTGTCTTTCCTGCATTTTTTGCCAATTGAACACCGAAGCCGCCGACTCCTCCTGCTCCGCCTTGAATCAAAATGGTATGAATATGCTCCATCGGAAGCTTCCGGAACAATGCCTGGTATGCCGTATAGCCAGCGGTTGGAAGGGCGGCAGCATCTTCAAACGAAACAGAGTCAGGAATACGTGAAATTGTATGAGCAGTCGTCATTCCGTACTCGGCAAAGCCGCCTCTTTTTCTAAAATCACTGTGGTACACCACACGATCTCCAATTTTCCAGGCCGTTACACCTTCCCCCACCTCTTCGATCGTTCCAGCGACATCTAAGCCCAAGATATGCGGATACGTCCAGGCAGGATTTCCGCTTGTCGCTGTTTTATAATCAACAGGGTTCAGTCCGGCGGCATGTACCTTCACTAATACTTCTCCTTCTTTGGGAGCTGGTATTTTGATTTCTTCCACTTTCATTTCACGCCACAAATTTTTATCTTTAAGCAGCAATGCCTTCATGCAGCATATCTCCCATCCATAGCAGCGCTCTTTATACTGCTTCGTTCATCTTAGTTTTTTAATTGTTTTACTACTTCTTCTGCTACTGAAACAGTAGACTGCGGGTTTTGACCTGTAATTAATTTGCCATCCGTTTGGACATGGTCTGTCCAGTTATCTTTGACAATTACATTTGCTCCAAGTTCACGGAGGCGAGTTTCCAATAAGAATGGCATAAAACGGTCTAGGGTTGTCTCACGCTCTTCTTCATCCGTGAATGCAGTGATGGTTTTACCCTCAACAAGCGGTGTTCCATCTGTTAATTTCACTCCTACTAATCCAGCAGGCCCATGGCAGACAGCCGCCACTATTTTATTATCTTCAAAAGCTTCACGAACAAGCTGGTGAAGTTTTGCATGATCTGGAAGATCAAACATCGTGCCATGTCCACCCGGGATAAAGACAGCATCATATGCTTGGGCATCTTTTATTTCTTCAAGCCTGATTGTGTTTTCGAGGTACTTAGCTGTATCCAGAATTTCCTGCGGCACTTCATCCTCAAGACTTCTGTCATCAACAGGTGCTTTACCGCCTTTAGGGCTTGCTACTGTAATTTCGTATCCTTGCTTCGCGAATTCCAAATAAGCTTCTCCAAATTCAGATAGCCATAAACCTGTTTCATGCTCCTCGTTCATTTTGTCTGCAGTTGTTACGATTATTAAAATATGTTTCGTCATTTTTTATTCCCCCCTGGTTTATTATTTGATAGAACCCAATGATATATATTTGTCTTCAAGAAAGTCTTCAATGCCCTGTTTTCCGCCTTCACGCCCTATGCCGCTTTCCTTAAATCCCCCGAATGGAGCTTGAGCAGCAGATGGCAATCCATCATTTAAACCGATGACTCCATACTCTAATCTCTCTACAATATATAAGGCTTCATTAATATCCTGGGAAAAAACATAGGCCGCTAATCCATATGGAGTATTATTAGCACGTTCAATCGCTTCATCTAATGTTTTAAAGGTTGATACTGGTGCAACCGGGCCGAATGTTTCTTCGTTCATACACAGCATGTCATCGGATGCATTTGCCAAAACAGTCGGCTGATAAAAAAATCCTTTTTCTTCCAGGATAGAGGAGCCGCCTGTGAGAACCTTTCCGCCTTTTTGTATAGCATCCTTCACATGTTCTTCTATTTTTGCCACTGACTTTTGATTAATGAGCGGGCCGACTGACACGTCACTCTCTAATCCATTGCCATATTTGAGATCGGCTGTCTGTTCGGTAAATTTGGCAATGAATTCTTCAGCTGCATCTTCTTGAACAAGGAAACGGTTAGCTGCCACACAGGCTTGCCCGCCGTTCCTGAATTTGGACTGGATGGCTCCTTGAACAGCTGCATCGATATCTGCCTTATTTGTCACGATAAACGGCGCCTGTCCGCCAAGCTCTAATGATAGTTTTTTCATCGTATCTGCTGCATTCTTCATTAAAAGCTTTCCGACAGGAGTAGAGCCGGTAAATGTTATTTTGCGCACTCTGGCATCCTTTTGCCAAACTTCTGCGATTTCCTTTGCATCACCAGTCAGGACATTTATTACACCTTTTGGAATCCCCGCCCGCTCAGCCAGTTCAGCTAATTTAAGTGCAGTAAATGGCGTTTCCTCTGACGGTTTAAGTACGACTGTGCATCCAGCTGCCAATGCAGGTGCCAATTTCCTGGTCACCATCGCGGCCGGGAAATTCCATGGAGTGATCGCCGCAACCACACCTACCGGAACTTTTTGCACGAAAAGTCTCTTTTCAGTTGATGAAGCTGGAATAAGTTCCCCGTATAATCGCTTGGCTTCCTCTGCATACCATTCAACATATTGGTTTGCATAATTGATCTCGCCAGCCGCTTCAGTCAAGGGTTTTCCCTGTTCCATGGTCATTATCCTGGACAGAATTTCTTTATTCTCTTCTATTAAATCATGCCATTGCTTCAGTAACCTGCTGCGTTCATAAGCATGAGCGGAAGACCAAAGGACTAACGCATCTGCGGCAGCATCAACAGCTTGTTCCGCTTCCCTCGCACCTGATTTTGGAACAACCCCCAATATTTCTTTTGTAGCGGGATTTTGAATAGCAATCGTTTCCTTCGTTTCAAACCAAATCCCATTTACTACATTTTTTTCAATAAACATACGTTTCACTCCTTTATATGTCTTAACTAGCCTGCTAAGCCGCAGTGTTTGTTTTAAGGATAACTATACGTTATCATCTAAATAGAAAACGCGGTACTTCCACTATGTTTGACGGATATAACATAATGTTATGAGGGATTCAGAATGCGAATAGAATGGCTGGAGGCTTTTCAAATAACAGCCCAGACCAAAAGCTTAACTAAAGCAAGTGAAACGTTAAACATGACACAGCCTGCTTTAAGTAAACAAATAAGAAATCTTGAAAATGATCTTGGAGCAAAACTTTTCACCCGATCAAGTGCAGGTGTTTCACTAACCAAAGCCGGTGAGCATCTTCTTTCCGCGAGCAAGGAGATTATTAAGGAGATTAACGCTGTTAAAAAAGCCATTGCTGTTGATCAGGGGTTATCGGGAATTACAATAGGAGCCTGGCCAAGCATTGCCACTTCCTTTCTTCCTAAAAAACTTGCCTGTACCCAGCGCTCTGATTATCATCTGAAAATTTCACACAGCTACGTGGATCTATTAGAAGGGTTAAATGAAGACAAATTGGATGTTGCATTGTTTGACGAACAAGGCATCAGCCACCCCTACTACTCAACTACTGTCTTTTCTGAAAGCTTTATGCTTTTTGTCAATAAAAGTCATCCTGCATTCGGAAACGCTGAGTCCGTTGTGTTTCATGAGATAAAAGATGAGGAATTTGTAATGCTTCTGGAAACCTGTGATGCCAGAACATTAATTGAGCATGCATTTTCAAAACGGGGTGCACAGCTGCATATTGCTTCAGAAATTGAATTTGGGCAAAGCATACTCGGTTTTATTGAGGCTAACATCGGAATTTCCATCTTGCCTGAAATCTTTATAAACGGACTTTCCCCTAATATTAATGCTATTCCAATCAGCGACTTTGACATCAAGCGCACCGTATCACTCATAGCCAAAGATGAACATGTTGGAAAAAAGGTTTTGGCGATGCTCAAGTAGATTTTTCATGGGAGAATAATAAATATGAACGTAAAAGATCCTTTTACTTAAAAGGGTCTTTTTGTTTTGGGGTACACCTAGTGGAATATAGACTTTTGCTCTTTAGAGGGATTTAATGGAAATTAGCAGAATTAATAGATTGCACATCAAAAAAGCGAGGGCCGTTTTATGAAACACAAGACGAAGGTAATTGTGGCGGTGTTACTTTATTTAATCTGGGTTATAGGGACTATGGTGCCCGTTACGTTCATTGATGATGAGTATATTCTCTATCACCAGGGGCCAGATTATTCCGATTATTCATTTACAATTCTAAAAGTAGGTTTAATAATAATACCGTTATTTTTTGGCCACTCCAAAACGAAAGTACTTCATTCAAATGCTTCTATGTATGGGTTTTACAGCTTTCTTTCTAGCTATTTGGATTTTACTGAAAGGTTTTCATCCAATTTTTATGTAGCTGCTCATTCTAAGCTATTGAAAAGGTCAATAGCTTCTTTTTGAATTGGCCATCATACCCAAGGGCAATAACAAGCAGTATTCTTTTCATTAATAAATTATTAATCTCTGGACTGAATGCCTCATTTCAAACTATTTTTAGAAAAGAGGTATTAACATGAAATTTAAATCAAAGCATATTTGGGTTAGTATACTTTTTATTGTTTGGATTGCAGGATGTATAATTCCGATTTTAACTGCTGCAAACTATTATGAATTTGAGAAGAAGGAAGAAACCTCCTTTATTTGGTTAATCACCGGATTTTTTGTTATTCCTTTTTTTTATATGTATACCCCAAATCAGAAATATACCTCTATTGTAATTACATCCCTTGTT